>NZ_LZJD01000197.1:0-48783 GCF_001666875.1 Mycobacterium sp. E802 | reverse complement strand
CGTCTGTTCGGCGGGGGACGCGCGGTGCAACCGGGTCGCGACGGTGCGCACCGCCTCGATCACCTCGGGCGGTTCGAGCACCTCGAAGTCGTGCCCCACGGTGGCGAAGTACAACACCATACGTTCGGGGTCGTCGGCTCCGGTGGTGACGATGCAGGCATCGGGTCCGTCGGCTTCTACCGTGACCGACGCCGGTGGAAACTGTTGTGCCACAACGTCATGCGGCGCAAAGTAGCGCACCCGAGCGACGTAGCGGTAGGGCGAGGAACTGATCGCCCGCCGTACGTAGTCGGCCGCGTCCGGGGCTTGGCGCGGAGTGAAGATACTGCCGCGGGCCGTCACCGACGACATCCGGTCCAGCCGCAGGGTGCGCCAGTCCGCACGGTCGCGGTCATGGGCCATCAGGTACCACCGCCGCCCGGTGGTCACCAGTTGGTAGGGCTCCAGTCGGCGCTGCGTCTGATTACCCCGGATGTCGGTGTAGTCGAGGCTGACGTGTTCATGGTCGCGGCAGGCGCGGGCCAGCGTCATCAGCACATCCGGTTCCACCGGCCGGTCCGACGAGTTGGGCGCCAGGGTGACGGTCGCGTCGTGCACCGCAGCGACCTGCGAGCGCAATCGGGCCGGCATGACCTGGTCGAGTTTGGACAGGGCCCGCAGGGCGGATTCCCCGACGCCCGCGACGCTGCCCCCGGCGGCCAACCGCAGACAGACGGCCATGGCAACGGCTTCGTCGGAGTCGAGAAGCAGCGGCGGCAGTGCCGCTCCCGCACCCAGTTGGTAGCCGCCGCCGTGGCCCTTGCTGGCGTGCACCGGATAGCCCAGCTCACGCAATCGCTCGATGTCCCGACGGACGCTGCGGGTGGTGACGCCGAGACGTTCGGCCAATTCCTGACTTGTCCAAGCCCGACGCGACTGCAACAGCCCGAGAAGGTGCAGCACGCGGCCGGTGGTTTCCGACATGGCCACAGTGTCGCGCACTTTTAGGACCGAAACTGTCCTATAGCCGTGAGACGGTATCCGTATGTGGACAAACCTGCTGGCCGAGCAACTGGACTTCCACTGGACGCATCAACTCCGCGGCCGCCTGGACGGCCTGACCGACGAGGAGTATTTCTGGCAACCGGTACCGAACTGCTGGACGGTGCATCCCGACGGCGCCATCGATTTCCGTTATCCGGCGCCGCAACCGGAACCGTTCACCACCATCGCCTGGCGGCTGGCGCATGTGATCGTCGGCGTGTTCGCGATGCGCAACCACTCCCATTTCGGCGGCCCGCCCGCCAATTACGCGTCATGGCCGTACGCCACCGACGCGGCCACCGCGCTGGCCCAACTCGATGACACCTATCGACATTGGATCGACGGGGTCCGCGGGCTCGACGAGGATGACCTGAACCGTCCGTGCGGGCCGGCCGAGGGCCCCTACGGTAATGAGCCGATGGCCACGCTGATTCTGCACATCAACCGCGAAGTCATCCATCACGGTGCAGAAATCGCCTGCATCCGTGACCTTTACGCACACACCAACACCACCGAGGAGAACTGAACATGCCAGGAATGCCGCCACCCGCCGCCGACGAGCGCCACACGCTGATCGAGTTCCTCGCCTTCCAGCAGAACGCCTTTTTCGCCGTGGCCCACGGGCTGACCGACGAGCAGGCCCGGTCCACCCCGTCGGTCAGCGCGCTGTCGGTCGGCGGCCTGATCAAACACGTCACCGCCGTGCAGAAGAGCTGGGCCGCCCGGGTCGAACACGGACCGCAGTTCCCGCCGGCCGATCCCCGGCCGTTCGAGGAACAGGCAGCCGAGTACGCCGACATGCACGTGATGCGCGAGGACGAGACCCTCGCCGGCCTGCTTGAGGCATTCAAAGCCCAGAACGCCGAGACGCTGCGGGCTTTCGCCGAGCGCGATCTCGACACCGCCGTCCCGGTCCCCCACGATGTGCCATGGTTTCCACAAGACGTCGACACCTGGTCGGTGCGGTGGGTGGCCATGCATCTGATCGAGGAACTCAGCCGGCACGCCGGGCATGCCGACATCATCCGCGAATCCGTCGACCGCGCAACGATGTACGAGCTGTTGGCGGCCGAGGAGCAGTGGCCGGAGACCGAATGGATCAAGCGCTGGCGGCCGGCTTCTACCTAACTGGCGGCACCGCCGCCTGCCTAACGGCCCAGCACCAGCCGCAGCGCATGGTCCACCACAACCTCCAGATCGTCACCGAGGTTGCCGGTCAACCATTGCTGGGCCAGCTCGGCCATCGCCCCGGTGTACATGGCCGCGCCCACCTGCGCGGCCACCGGGTCGGAGTTCGGGCTGAGCCGGCCACCTTCGGACAACACGGCTTCGCGCAGCAGGTCCTGGGTGGCGGCCCGGCGTGAGGCCAGCACGGGGTTGGCCCGGGCGTCGGTGAACAGCACCCGTCCCCGGCGTGGGTCGGCCGAGCTGAAACCCAGCACGGCGGCGATCCCGGCGCGGGTCCGGGCCCGTACGGAGTCGCCAGCCCCGACCATCGCGGCCTCGACGTCGGTGGCCAGGTCTGCGCTGACCTCGTCGTAGACCGCCCCCAAGAGGTCGTCGGTGTCGGCGAAGCTCTCGTAGAAATACCGGGTGTTCAGTCCGCATTCGCGGCAGACCGAGCGCACCGAGAGCGCGGCCTCGCCGCCGTCGCCGAACAGCCGAAACGCCGCGTCGATCAGCAGCGCACGGCGTTCGGCACGGCGGTCGGTCAGCGGTACGCCGGCCCATCGCGTCGGGCTGGACGCTTCTGGCATTGCCACAGCTTAAGTCTGGTCACGTCTGTACCCAAAATGTATTCTGGCTACAGACGTAACCAGAAAGGGGCGCGCGGTGGACATGCCACACCAGATCCTCGAGCAGATGCTGCAGCGGAAGTTCGATAAGGACGTTCGTCAGCACTACTTCCGAGGCATGGAGTTCGCCGGGCCGGCCGGCGATCCCGGTTGGTTCGGCCCCGGCAGCGCGGTCTGGCATGTGCATTCCCACACCGAGGCGCTCATCTTCGGCCTGCAGTGCGCGGCGTACATGGAACGGCTCGATCCCTCCATCTACTGGATGGGCATGCACCATTCGCGATTGGTCAAGCGCGATCCCGAGACCGGTATCGCCGTACCGCAGATCGACCCGCAGGGTGCGGCGGTACGCCTCGGCCACTCCATCGCGTTCTTCATCGGCACCGCCTACGGCAACACCGAGACCGCCGAACGAGTCTCCAAGACGGTCCGCTCCATGCACCACACCATCAAGGGCACCCGTCCCGACGGCGCGGCCTACGACGCCGACGATCCGGACTGGCTGCGCTGGAACTACGCCACCGTGGTGTGGGGGCTGGCCACCGCGCACGAGATCTATCATCCGAACCCGTTGCGCGGCAAGAAACTTGACCGCTATTACGGCGAGTTCGTACGGGTGGGCCATGCCCTGGGTGGCACCGACCTGCCGGCCACCAAGGCCGAGACACTGGAGTGCCTGGAGTCCTACCTACCCAAGCTGGCGCTCACCCACGGCGCGGCGATGGCCACCGGACCCAATCTGCCGATGCCGCAGAGCGCGGTGGACTGGGCCATCCGCGACACCATGCCAAGGTGGGCCAAGCAGCTGATCGGGCACACCGATCCGAACCCGATCGAGCGGGCGGCGCGGCGCGCGCTCGTGTGGTCGATCATCAACGGTCTGCACACCGCGGCCGGCGCCACGCTCGAGTTCCGACAGGCGCAAAAGCGCGTCGCACATGGCACCACCGTGCCCCACACCGAGCCGACCTACGTGCGCGGCAGCGACCCGGTTCTCAGCCGTGAAGAGATCGAACACGACTTTGCGTCGGTGTGACGCACGGCACAGATATTTTTCGCGCGACCGCGGGCTTTGAGACACTGCAGCTATGAGCACTACGCCGCCGAAAACCAAGCACCGTGAGGTCGCCAGGTTGAGCCGGGTGCCCTTGCCGGTGGAGGCCGCCCGCATCGGTGCCACGGGTTGGCAGATCACCCGGACCGGGGCCCGCGTCGCCGCCAACATGTTCGGCCGCGGATCCCTGCAGCAGAAGATCATCAAGCAGGTGCCGCAGACCTTCTCCGACCTGGGCCCCACCTACGTCAAGTTCGGCCAGATCATCGCCTCCAGCCCCGGGGCCTTCGGTGAACCGCTGAGCCGTGAGTTCCGCGGCCTGCTCGACCGGGTGCCCCCGGCGAATGCGGAAGCTGTACACCAGCTTTTCAAAGAGGAACTCGGCGACGAGCCCTCGAACCTGTTCAAGAGCTTCGACGAGAAGCCCTTCGCGTCGGCCTCGATCGCGCAGGTGCACTACGCCACGTTGCACAGCGGCGAAGAGGTCGTGGTCAAGATCCAGCGCCCGGGTATCCGCCGCCGGGTCGCTGCGGACCTGCAGATCCTCAAGCGCGGCGCCCAACTGGTCGAGTTGGCCAAGCTGGGCCGGCGGCTCTCGGCCCAGGACGTGGTCGCCGATTTCGCCGACAACCTGGCCGAGGAGCTGGACTTCCGGCTGGAGGCCCAGTCGATGGACGCGTGGGTATCGCACATGCACGCCTCGCCGCTCGGCGAGAACATCCGGGTGCCGCAGGTGTACTGGGATCTGACCAGCCAGCGGGTGTTGACCATGGAGCGGGTCACCGGGGTACGCATCGACGATGTCGCCGCGATCCGCAAGAAGGGCTTTGACGGCACCGAGCTGGTGAAGGCCCTGTTGTTCAGCGTGTTCGAGGGTGGCCTCAAGCACGGCCTGTTCCACGGCGACCTGCACGCGGGCAATTTGTACGTCGACGACGACGGCAAGGTCGTGTTCTTCGACTTCGGCATCATGGGCCGCATCGACCCGCGCACGCGCTGGCTGCTGCGGGAGCTGGTGTACGCCCTGCTGGTCAAGAAGGACCATGCCGCGGCAGGCAAGATCGTGGTGCTGATGGGGGCCGTGGGGACGGTGAAACCCGAGGGACAGGCCGCCAAGGATCTGGAGGCGTTTGCCACTCCCCTGACCATGAAGTCGCTGGGCGATATGTCGTACGCCGAAATCGGCAAGCAGCTCTCCGCGTTGGCCGACGCCTACGACGTCAAGCTGCCCCGCGAGCTGGTGCTGATCGGTAAGCAGTTCCTCTATGTCGAGCGCTACATGAAGCTGTTGGCACCGAAGTGGCAGATGATGAACGATCCTCAGCTCACCGGCTACTTCGCGAACTTCATGGTGGACATCAGCCGGGATCACAAGGATTCAGCCGACGAGCGCTTGCGCGAGGAGAATTCAGCCCAGGGGATCGAGGACTGAGTGGCCGGCATGAAGGTGCGCAGCGGCTACGCCAAGTCGGGCGCCAATCCCGGCGATGTCGATCTCTACTACGAGGACATGGGCGACCCCAACGATCCGGCCGTGCTGCTGATCATGGGCCTGGGTGCGCAGATGTTGTTGTGGCGCACCGGGTTCTGCGAAATGCTGGTCAATCAGGGGTTGCGGGTCATCCGGTACGACAACCGTGACGTGGGCCTGTCCACCAAGCTGTCCGGCAAGCGCGTCGACACCCCGCTGGCGCTGCGGATGGCCCGGTCGTTCCTCGGCCTGCGCAGCCCGGCGGTCTACACGCTCGAAGACGTCGCCGACGATGCCGCTGCGCTGCTCGATCACCTCGGCATCGACGACGCGCACATCGTGGGCGGTTCGATGGGCGGGATGATCGCCCAGGTGTTCGCCGCCCGCCACGCCCAGCGCACCAGGTCGCTGGCGGTGATCTTCTCCAGCAACAACCAGCCGTTGTTGCCTCCGCCGGGCGTCCGGCAACTGCTGTCGATCATCACCGGACCGCCCGCGGGCTCGTCGCGGGAAGCCATCATCGACAACTCCGTTCGGATCAGCCGGCTCAACGGCAGCCCGGCCTATCCCACCCCGGAAGAAGAGATCCGCGCCCAGGCCGCCGAACTGTACGACCGGGCCTACTACCCCGCCGGGATCGCCCGGCATTTCGATGCCATCCTCGGCAGCGGCAGCCTGCGCCACCACGACAAGTTGATCACCGCCCCCACCGTGGTGATCCACGGTCGCGCGGATCGGCTGATGCGTCCGCACGGCGGACGTGCGGTGGCCCGGGCGATCGCCGGCGCCCGCCTGGTGCTCATCGACGGGATGGGACACGAGCTGCCCGAACCGGTGTGGGACGAGGTTGTCGGGGAGCTCAAGACAAACTTCGCCAACGCCGGCTAGGTTTTCGCGTACGCAACGTTAATTGGGCCCTCGATGATTTGCTGGGCACAAAACGCTCGGTAGCTGGCCGATGTCGCTCTACAGTGGCTGCAGCAGTCTGGGGGGGCGGCTAGGTCAAGACGTGGCTTGGTGCGGCTCCGCCCGGTCGGTTTCTGCCCGCCCCCCCCCAAGAGGTGCCTCTGTGGCCAAACATCCGGTCAAGCTCAAGCCCCATTTCGACGACGTACAGGCTCATTACGACCTGTCCGACGATTTCTTCGCCCTGTTCCTGGATCCGACGCGGACCTACAGCTGCGCGTACTTCGAACGTGACGACATGACGCTCGAAGAAGCCCAGCTCGCCAAGATCGACCTGGCGCTGGGCAAACTGGGGTTGCAGCCCGGGATGACCCTGCTCGACGTGGGATGCGGCTGGGGCGGGACGATGATGCGCGCGCTCGAGCGCTATGACGTCAACGTCGTCGGGCTGACGCTCAGCCGCAACCAGGCCGACCACGTGCAGCAGCGCTTCGACAACTCCGGAAGCACGCGCAGCAAGCGGGTACTCCTGGCGGGTTGGGAAGAGTTCGACGAGCCGGTGGACCGGATCGTCTCGATCGGGGCATTCGAGCATTTCGGGCCCGACCGCTATGACGATTTCTTCCGCTTCGCCTACCGCGTCCTGCCCGACGACGGGGTGATGCTGCTGCACACCATCACCGCGATGCACCCGCGCTACGCGAAGGAGCGGGGCATCCCGCTGACCTTCGAACTGGCGAAGTTCATCAAGTTCATCCTCACCGAGATTTTCCCCGGCGGTCGGTTGCCTTCGGTCGAGATGGTCGAGGAGCACGCCGGCCGGGCCTCGTTCACGTTGACGCGCCGGCAGCCGCTGCAGCCGCATTACGCGCGCACCCTCGACATCTGGGCGGCGAACCTGGAGGCTCATCACGACGAGGCGGTCGAGATTCAGTCTCAAGAGGTCTATGACCGCTACATGCGGTATCTCACTGGTTGCGCAAACCTCTTCCGGGTCGGATACACCGACGTCAACCAGTTCACCCTGCAGAAGTAACCGTGTCGTCGGGCTTCGCTACCGCAGCAGTCTGCGGTGAATTTCGGCGGGAACCGCTGGCCAGCCCATTGACCGCGTCAGCCACCGAATTTGCCGACGCGACACTTTGACACTTGTCAGGCCTCGCTGATAGTCACCTGTTGTAGGCTGACGACTCGGCGGGGAGAACTCTAACGCTTGGAGCAATTCGAATATGTCGAAGTTGACACCCAAATATGAAGAACTGCAGTCGATCTACGACATTTCAAACGAATTCTACGAACTGTTCCTGGGTCCCACAATGGGCTACACGTGCGGCTATTACGAACGTGAGGACATGACGGGCGCCGAGGCGCAGATCGCCAAGTTCGACCTGGCACTGGGCAAGCTCGGCCTGGAGCCCGGCATGACCCTGCTGGACATCGGCTGCGGCTGGGGCGCCTGCATGGCCCGGGCGATCGAGAAATACGACGTCAACGTCATCGGTCTGACCCTCAGCGGCGAGCAGCGCGAATACGCCATCGAAAAGCTCTCCCAGGTGCCCACCAACCGCAATATCGAGGTGCGGCTGCAGGGCTGGGAGGAGTTCACCGACAAAGTCGACCGCATCGTGTCGATCGGTGCATTCGAGCATTTCGGATTCGAGCGGTATCCGGCGTTTTTCGAGACCGCCTACAACGCGCTGCCCGACGACGGCGTCATGCTGCTGCACAACATCACCGGATTCGACCTCCGTCAGGGCCAGAAGCTGGGCCTGCACATGACGTTCGAAGACGCTCGGTTCGCCCGGTTCATCATGACCGAGATCTTCCCCGGCGGCCGGTTGCCCTCGGTCGAGATGGAGAAAGAAAAGGCGCTCGAAGCCGGCTTCAAGCTCACGCAGCTGCAGGAGATCGGCCCGCATTACGTCCGGACGCTCAAGTACTGGGCAGACGCCCTCGAGGCGCACAAGGACGAGGCGATCGCGATTCAGAGCCAGGAAATCTACGACCGCTACGACAAGTACCTCAACGGCTGCCAGAAGTACTTCGCTTCCGGTCACATCAGCGTGCACCAGTTCACGCTGCAGAAGTAGTCGCCGAAACTTTTCTCGGCGCGCTGTCGGATCTCACCGACGCCGTTCGTCGGTTGGGTAGAGAGTGGAACAGACGGTTCTGCTCACTGCCCACCGGAGGACGACGATGCTGTACTTCGCTTTATTGATCAGCCCGGACGTGGAGCTCACCGCGGAGCAGCGGGCTGAGGGAATGGCCGCCTTCGAGGCGTTTCACGCCAAGGCCCGGTCGGCGATACGGGCCGGTGACGCGCTGGACAAGGCCGCTGCCGCCACGCGGATCACCGGCGGGCCCGATGCGCCCGTGGTCACCGACGGTCCGTTCGCCGAGGGCGCCGAGGTGGCTTGCGGCTACTACGTCTTCGAGGCCGACAACCTCGACGAGGTGCTGGCTCTGGCGCGGGACATCCCGGTCGCCCAGTTCGGCGCGGTCGAGGTGTGGCCCATCGTCCACTGGCAGGCACCCGAGCAGCCGCTCGGAAACGATTGGCTGGCACTGCTGCTGGAACCGCCGGAGCTGGTGAACACTCCCGGCACCGACGAATGGAACGCCCAGGCGGCCCAGCACGTCGAACTCGCCAAGACCATCGGCGATCAGACGCTGGCCGGTGCGCCGTTGCATCCGCCGTCGACGGCGACCACGGTGCGCGTACGCGAGGGCAGGGTGATGATCACCGACGGCCCGTATGTCGAAGGCGCCGAAGTGGCCAACGGCTTCTATGTGTTGCGGGCCGCCGATCGCGACGAAGCGGTCAAGCTGGCGTCGATGATTCCGGCGTCGGCCATCGAGGTTCGGCGGTTGTCGGGGCTGGCCGGTCTGTAATCGCCGATGACCCGACTGGACGGCATCTTTCGGCGCGAGTGGGGTCCGGCGGTAGCGGTCATCGCTCGTTGGTCGGGCGATCTCACGGTGGCCGAGGATGCCGTCCAGGAGGCCTGCGCGCAGGCCATCCGGGTATGGCCGGACCAGGGAGTCCCGACCAATCCCGGGGCGTGGCTGACCACCGTGGCGCGTAATCGGGCGCTGGACCGGCTGCGACGTGAATCTGCGCGCGCCGGAAAGGAATTCGCCGCCGCGTACGAACGGGTCGGGACGTCAGAGGAGATCGAGTTGCATCCCGTGCGCGACGACGAACTGCGGATGATGTTCACCTGCGCGCATCCGGCATTGGACCGCAGCTCGCAACTGGCGCTCACCCTCCGGCTGATCTCCGGGCTGACCGTCACCGAGATAGCTCGTGCCCTGTTACAGAGCGAAGCGGCCGTCGGTCAGCGAATCACCCGTGCCAAGAACAAGATTCGGCAAGCCAACATCCCGTTGCGGGTTCCGCCGCCAGAGCTGCTGGGTGAGCGCACCCCGCATGTCCTCGGCTGTGTCTATTCGGTGTTCACCGAGGGCTACTGGTCGACGGGCGGTCCGTCGGCCATCCGCGACGAACTGTGCGACGAAGGTGTACGGCTCGCCGGTGAGCTGTGCGATCTGATGCCGGACAACCGCGACGCACATGCCCTCGCCGCCCTTGTGCTGCTTCATGATTCGCGTCGGAGGACCCGGGTCGACGCCACCGGCGCCTTGGTGCCGCTCGACGAGCAGGACCGTGGCAGTTGGGACCGTGGCCGCATCACGCGGGGTCTGGAACAGCTGCGGCTCGCAGAAGGCGCTCCTGGAACATATCTTCCGCAAGCGGTGATCGCGGCCCTGCACGCGACGGCGCCGGCCTGGCCGCACACCGACTGGGCCACCATCTGCCTGGCCTACGATCGTCTGCTTACCCTGACCGACTCGCCGGTGGTCCGCGCAAATCGCGCGCTGGCCATCGGGTTTCGTGACGGGTTCGATGCCGGTCTGGCTGCGCTCGACGAGGCCGGCACGGACCCGCGGTTGGCCAGGACGAACACGGTGGCCTCCATCCGCGCCGATCTTCTCCGGCGAGCCGGCCGACGCGTTGAGGCGCAGCGGTGGTACCGGATCGCGCTGGAGGCCGAGAACGTGTCCGCACCCGCGGCCGCATTCCTGCGCCGTCGCCTCGCCGAATGCACCCCAGAAACGCCGTATGGCCAGTTATGACACGCGATTCAAGGAATCTTGTGCCATAACTGGCCATACGGGCTCAGAAGATCAGGCCTCGGTGCCGAATGGTCGGCTCCGCAAGCTACGCCTCGGTGCCGAATGGTCGGCTCCGCAAGCTACGCCTCGGTGCCGAATGGTCGGCTCCGCAAGCTACGCCCGTGCCGAATGGTCGGCTCCGCAAGCTACGCCTCAGTGCCGAATGGTCGGCTCCGCAAGCTACGCCTCAGTGCCGAATGGTCGGCTCCGCAAGCTACGCCTCGGTGAAGTTCCGGGTCACCGCCGGGTCAACCGGGATACCCGGACCGGTGGTGGTGGAGACAGTCACCTTCTTGAGGTAACGGCCCTTCGAGGACGACGGCTTGGCCCGCAGCACCTCGTCGAGCGCGGCGCCGTAGTTCTCGGCCAGCTTGGCCTCGTCGAAGGACGCCTTGCCGATCACGAAGTGCAGGTTGGCCTGCTTGTCGACACGGAAGTTGATCTTGCCGCCCTTGATGTCGGCCACAGCCTTGGTGACATCGGGGGTGACGGTGCCGGTCTTGGGGTTCGGCATCAGACCGCGCGGGCCCAGCACGCGGGCGATCCGACCGACCTTGGCCATCTGATCCGGGGTGGCGATGGCGGCGTCGAAGTCCAGGAACCCGCCCTGGATCTTCTCGATGAGGTCGTCGCTGCCGACCACGTCGGCACCGGCGGCCAGCGCCTGCTCGGCCTTCTCACCGACGGCGAACACCGCGACGCGGGCGGTCTTACCGGTGCCGTGGGGCAGGTTGACGGTGCCGCGGACCATCTGGTCAGCCTTGCGGGGGTCAACGCCGAGGCGGATGGCGACCTCGACGGTGGCGTCCTGCTTCTTGGAGGAGGTCTCCTTGGCCAGCTTCGCCGCCTCAAGCGGGGTGTAAAGCTTGGTCCGGTCGACCTTCTCCGCGGCTTCGCGGTATGCCTTGCTGTTCTTGCTCATTGAATCTCCTTGACAGAAGTTGTGGTTGGCGGGCCGAAGCTGGCCCTCCCACACGTGCCTTATTCGACCGTGATACCCATGGAACGGGCGGTGCCGGCGATGATCTTCGACGCAGCGTCGACATCGTTGGCGTTGAGATCTGCCTTCTTGGTCTCGGCGATCTCGCGCACCTGGTCCCAGGTCACCTTGGCGACCTTGGTCTTGTGCGGCTCGCCCGAACCCTTCTGCACACCGGCGGCCTTGAGCAGCAGCTTGGCGGCGGGCGGGGTCTTCAGTGCGAACGTGAAGCTGCGGTCCTCGTAGACGGTGATCTCCACGGGGATGACGTTTCCGCGCTGCGACTCGGTCGCGGCGTTGTACGCCTTGCAGAACTCCATGATGTTGACGCCGTGCTGGCCAAGTGCAGGACCGACCGGCGGGGCGGGGTTGGCCTGCCCGGCCTGGATCTGCAGCTTGATGAGCCCGGCGACCTTCTTCTTCGGGGCCATGCTTGTGGTGTTCCTTACTTGCTCATCCGTGGGCGCCGAAACGCCCGGTTACTAGCCGCTGTGGCGACTAAATCTTGGAGACCTGGTTGAAGGTCAATTCGACAGGTGTCTCGCGACCGAAGATGGACACCAGCACCTTGAGCTTCTGCTGCTCGGCGTTGACCTCGCTGATGGAGGCAGGCAGCGTCGCGAACGGGCCGTCCATGACGGTGACGGACTCGCCGACCTCGAAGTCGACCAGGATCTCCGGCCGTTCGAGCGTGGCTTCGGTGCTGGCACCGGCCGCGGCGGCGGCAGCGCTGGACTTGGCGGGCTTCTTGGCGGCACCCTGGGGCAGCAGGAACTTCACCACGTCGTCCAGCGACAGCGGCGACGGACGTGAGGTGGCACCGACGAAACCGGTGACGCCGGGGGTGTTGCGCACCGCGCCCCACGACTCGTCGTTGAGTTCCATGCGCACCAGGATGTAGCCCGGCAGCACCTTGCGGTTGACCTGCTTGCGCTGGCCGTTCTTGATCTCGGTGACCTCTTCGGTGGGCACCTCGACCTGGAAGATGTAGTCGCCGACGTCCAGGTTCTGCACGCGGGTCTCGAGGTTGGCCTTCACCTTGTTCTCGTAGCCGGCGTAGGAGTGGATGACGTACCAGTCGCCAGGCTTGAGGCGCAGTTCCTTCTTGAGGGCGACTGCCGGATCCTCGTCTTCCTCGGCGGCAGGCGCCGCGTCGGCGGCTTCTTCGGCCGGGGCCTCGTCGGTCTCGTCGGCCGCGCCGGCGGCCTCCTGGTCTTCGGTCAGATCGTCGGTCTGCGACTCGACGCCGTCGACGTCAACGATCTCGTCGGCAACGGTCTCGTCGCCGTCGAACGTGGTCACGTTGTCAGTCCTCTCTCAAATTCCAGATCAGGTGCCGAACACCAGCGACACCAGCTTCGCCAGGCCGAAGTCGGCGCCGGCGATCAGCGCCACCATGAACGCCAGGAAGACCAGCACCACGGTGGTGTAGCTGACCATCTGCTTGCGGTTGGGCCAGATCACCTTGCGGAGCTCGGCCACGACCTGTCGCAGGTAGGTGACAACGAACATGATCGGGTTACGCGACGGCCCCGTCTTCTTGGCCTTCGCGGTCTTCTTGGCCTTACCGGAGTCGGCCTTGGCATCGCTCGACGCTGTGTCGTCCTCGACGGCCTCATCGCTGTCGGTCTCGGCGACCGCACCGCGTCGGCTCCGCTTGCCGGTCGGGCGCAGCGGCCGGGTCACCACGGCGGTCTGACCGTGGCTGGTGCCGGTTGCCTCGGTGCCGGTGCCGGCGTCGGTTCCAGTGTCGTCTGCGGAGCCGGCACCTTCGCGCTCGTCGCTCACCGCATGCCTTTCATCCTGGGTTGTGTGTCACCTTCCAGTGTCCACACGCTGTCGAGTATTCAGTTTGAAGCAGGGGCGACAGGACTTGAACCTGCAACCTGCGGTTTTGGAGACCGCTGCTCTGCCAGTTGAGCTACGCCCCTCTGTCGGTGACATGCTGGCGCTGTCGTCACCGTACTGCGCCGAGGCTTACACAATTCGCGCGCGGCCCGCTCGACTGGTCAAGCCGACGGACAGCGCGCTGAAATGGGAAAAAACCCCGAGAGCCGAGTGTACCCCGGCGTGGGTGTCATCTACTAATCGTGCGCGCGGCTGACACCCCTGCGGCGATCACTCGCCGGCGGCCTTGCGCACCACCTTGCCGGTCTCCGGATCCCACTTGACCTGGATGGAATCGTCGCCTTCATGGCCCATCATCGTGGTGAAGGCTTCGAGGACCACTTCCCCGTCGTCGTTCGTGCAGACGTTGTGGGTGACGACGATGTCGGCACCGAACCGCTCGTCTACGGATTGGATCGTCATGACCGCGTGCAGCTGGTCGCCGGCCTTGAGCGGCTTGCGGTACAGGAATTTCTGGTCGACCTGGACGATCTGCATGGTCTCCATGCCGACGTCCACGTTCTGGAAGAAGTGTTCCTGCACCAGCAGCGCCAGCGTGGAGGCGAAGGTCAGCGGGGCGACCAGCGCGTCATGGCCGAGTTCGGCGGCGGCCGCCTCGTCGTGGCTGGCCGGGTCCATGGCCTTGACGGCCTTGGCGTACTGACGGATCTGCTCTCGGCCGATCAGGAAGGGGTGCGGATATTTCCAGACCATTCCCCGGATGTCGGTTTTGAGCGCCATGGCGCCGGACCTCCCTAAGCCAGTTTGGCGGTTGCGACGGCGCGGCCGAAGATCTTCTTTCCTCCGGCGGTGGCCGAGATGGCGATGGTCACCAGCTTGTCGTCGGGGTCGACGGACTTGACCCGACCGTTGAACACGATCTCGGCGCCGACGCCGTCGTTGGGCACCGGCACCACCGCGGTGAACCGGACGTTGTATTCGGTGACCGCGGCCGGGTCACCGACCCAGGAGGTGACGTAGCCGCCGCCGAGGCCCATGGTGAGCATGCCGTGGGCGATCGCGGTGTCCAGACCGACCTGCTTGGCGATCTCGTCGTCCCAGTGGATCGGGTTCAGGTCGCCGGATACGCCGGCGTAGTTGACCAGGTCGCCGCGGGTCAGAGGAATGACCTTCTCCGGAAGCGTGTCACCGACCTTGACCGAGCTGAACTCACGCAGAGCCATCAGAAAAACCCTCTTCTCCGTCACCCGAACGACCCGCCAGGGTCGTGTAGGACTCCTGGACCAAATCACCGTTGTCGTTGGTGATGATGTTCTTCGTCACGATGATGTCGGTGCCGTGCGCCTTGCGAACGGAATGCACGGACACGTCGCAGTACAGTTTGTCGCCGGCCTTGATCGGCTTGACGAACTTCAGTTCCTGATCGACCTGGACGATCTGGGCGTCCTGGATGGCGATGTTCGCATGCTCGAAGAACGCCGACTGCGCCTGGTATCCGAAAATGCAGATGAAAGTCAGCGGCGCGGGTAGCCGGTCGTGTCCGATCTCGGCTGCAGCGGCCTCGTCGTGAAAAAAGGCATCGTCGTTCTTGACTGCGATGGCGTGTTCGCGAATCTTCTCGCGACCCACCTCGTAGTGCTCGGGATACCGGTACTGCATCCCGACGATGCTTGTCGACAGACCCACGAGCCCAGGGCTACCGCGACTCTTTGTGCGGCTGATGGGTACCGCAGTTGGGGCAGAACTTCTTGATCTCGAGCCGGTCGGGATCGTTGCGGCGATTCTTCTTGGTGATGTAGTTGCGGTGCTTGCACACCTCGCACGCCAAAGTGATCTTCGGCCGTACGTCGGTACTCGACGCCACGTCAGTTCTCCCTGCTCAAAATCACGCTCTGCTTTTGATGTTCCAGTAGCGGTGGGGGGACTCGATCCCCCGACCTCACGATTATGAGTCGTGCGCTCTAACCAGCTGAGCTACACCGCCCCGATGATGCGAGTCGGCGCACCGCCTGCTCGTCCACCGAGCCCCCTAACGGAATCGAACCGTTGACCTTTTCCTTACCATGGAAACGCTCTGCCGACTGAGCTAAGGGGGCCTGTTGCGCGTCCGTACCCGCGCAGCCTTAAAGAGGGTACAGCCTCCCCGGCGGCCGCACCAAACCGCAGGTCAGCACGGCCGTCGGGGAGTTATTTCGCCTGGTCGTTAGTCCAGGAGCCAATCGTTGGGGGCGAACAGCTCGCAGTGCATCCGCTCTGCGACGACACCGCGGTCACCCAGCTGGGTGCGCACCGCCTCGACGAAACCGGGTCCGCCGCACAGGTAGTACGCGGCGTCGGCAGGCAGCTCGATGCCGTCGAGCTTGAGCAGCCCGGCGTGCACACCGGCGGCGCCACCGGTGATGCCGTCCTCGTACCAGAGGTCGAGGCTCGCGTCGGGCAGCGCGTCGATCAACTCGTGCTGACGCTCCCGCAGCGGATGCGCGGTGTCGCTGCGGTCGGCGTGCAGCACCCGCACATGGGTGTCGGGCGCCTCGGCGGCGACGTACTCCAGGATGCCGACCATCGGGGTGATCCCGATACCGGCCGACACCAGCACCAGCGGCCCGTCGGGCAGGCCGCCGGTGTAGAGGTCACCGAACGGCACCGTGACGTCGAGCAGGTCGCCGACGCACAGGTTGGCCCGGATCCAGCTCGACACCTCGCCGGCGGGTTGGGTCTCGACGGCGTCGACCGGCTTGACCGCGAACGTCAGGTCGGTCGATCCGGCGACGTTCACCAGGCTGTACTGGCGCAGCTGACGGGCCCCGTCGGGCAGGGTCACCCCGACCGAGACATATTGTCCCGCCACGAAATTGACGGGATCCTCGGAACGGACGGTGACCAACACCGCGCCGGAGGGGTCGTCGACCCGGGACACCACGCGAAGCCGCCGGTAGACGTCACCGGGTTCGACGCCGGCCGCGGCGTACAGGTCACGTTCCAGGGCGATCAGGGTGTCGGCCATGATCCAGTACACGCGGTCCCAGGCCTCGGCCACCTCGGGCGTGACGGTGTCGGCGCCGAGCACTTCCACGATCGCGGCGAACAGGTTGTCGTGCACGATCGGGTACTGGTCGGCGGTGATGCCCAGCGACGCGTGCTTGTGCCCGATGCGCGACAGCAGCGCCGAGGGGTGCGGCAGGTCGGGGTTGACCAGATGGGTGGCGAACGTGGCGATCGAGGCGGCCAGGGCACGCTGCTGGGCGCCCTGGGCCTGGTTGCCGCGGTTGAACAGGTTGCGCAGCAACTCGGGGTGGTTGGCGAACAGCCTGCGGTAGAACTCCGAGGTGATCTCGTCGATGTGCGCGCCGATGAGAGGCAATGTCGCAGAGACGATTTCGGCGTGCTTTGGCTCGAGTTCGTCGCGTACCGCAGACGGCTCAGGGCTGGTGACGGTCATCGGAGATTCCCTTCGGTTGTGAGTTGTAAAACAATCGGTAGGCGGTTGTCCGCCGTGAGGTCGGTGACGGTGTAGCGGTCGAGTTCGCGATAGAACGCCTCCTTCGCGTCGGCCAGCACCCGGCGCAGCCGGCAGGCCGCGATCAGCGGGCAGGGCGAATCCCCGCCGCAGTCGATGACCTCGCGGTCGCCTTCGAGCTCACGCACCAGGCGGCCGATGGAGGCGGTGCGTCCGGCGTCGGTGAGCACCAGTCCCCCGACCCGGCCGCGGCGGGCGTGCACCATGCCGAGTTCGGAGAGCTTGGCCACGGCCTTGGCGACGTGGTGCTCGGACGCGTCGGCGCCGGCGGCGATGGTCCGGGTGGTGATGCGCCGGTCCTGGGATTCGCCGGCGGACAGCAGCATCATGGTGCGCAGTCCGAGGTCGGTGAACCGGGTGAGGTGCATGGCTTTGACGCTAGTAATTCCGCATTTTTGAGGCGAGTTTTTTCCGTGTGGGCTTAAACACGCGATGACGTGCGCTTTTTGGACCTGCAAGGATGCTGAGAGCCGGGCTGTCCGACGGTCCGCGGCGCCGCTGTCGAGCCGCCAAATACGCTGGGCGCATGTCCGAGCCCAAGGTTGACGATCGCTTGTATTTCCGACAGTTGTTGTCGGGCCGCGACTACGCGGCCGACGACGTGATCGCCCAGCAGATGCGCAACTTCTCCTACCTGATCGGAGACCGCGAGACCGGCGATGCCGTCGTGGTCGATCCGGCGTATGCGGCCAACGATCTGGTGGACGTACTCGAGGCCGACGACATGCGTCTGTCGGGCGTGCTGGTCACCCATCACCACCCCGATCACGTCGGCGGCACGATGATGGGTTTCACCCTGGCCGGCCTGGCCGAACTACTGGAGCGCCAAAGCGTGCCGGTACACGTGAACACTCACGAGGCCGAGTGGGTCTCGCGGGTCACCGGGATCGCACCGAGCGAACTGACCGCGCACGCACACGGCGACAAGGTCGCGATCGGCTCGGTGGAGATCGAGCTGCTGCACACCCCGGGGCACACCCCGGGCAGCCAGTGCTTCCTGCTGGACGGCCGACTGGTCGCCGGGGACACCCTGTTCCTCGAGGGTTGCGGGCGCACCGACTTTCCTGGCGGGAACGTCGACGACATGTTCCGCAGCCTGCAGGCGCTGGCCCAGCTGCCCGGCGATCCGACCGTCTTTCCCGGGCACTGGTACTCGGCCGAGCCGAGCGCTCCCCTCGATGAGGTCAAGCGCAGCAACTACGTGTACCGGGCGTCGAACCTCGACCAGTGGCGCATGTTGATGGGGGGTTGATGAACCGTTCCAGATGACGCACATGCGGAATCCACTGAATTTACCGATTCCGAACGGGGCCATTCCACGTTGCGATGGCCCTACTGCCACGGATTTCGTTGCCTAACCTGTTGCATTGGGAACGATCGGCCGCTGCGGGCGATTCGAGTAGTGCAATACTCAGGACATCCGCCTGCGAACCCGGCAAACTGTGAGTCAGCACATTTTTGACAGTTTCGCCGGGGGTCGCCGTGAAGAACATCGTGCTGTGCTTCGACCACACAGATGAACAACCCGGGCTCCGTGACGCGTCGAATACCGAAATGCTGTTTCGGTTGCTGGACGGCACCGAACAGCTGACCTGGTATCACAGCGGCACGGCGATGCGCCCCGGCAGACGCCTGACGCCGGGTTACCGCGGTGACTCCGTGAGCGCGGCCCGCGCCGCCATCGTCGAGGCCTACCGGTTCCTCGGCGAGGCCTGGGATCCCGGGGATCACATCTTTGTTTTCGGCGGGGGCGACGGCGGACACCGCGCCGGGGAGCTGGCCACCCTGCTCGGCACGGTCGGCCTGCTGCCAGCACACTCCGATGACGTCCTGGACTACGCGTTGGCCACTTATGTCCTGCCGCGCACCGCCCGCACCCCGCAGGACTGGCGCCAGATCCGGGTGCTGGCTGCGCAACTGTTCGGCGATCGCGATCCGGCCGTGCCGGTGCGGTTCGTCGGCCTGTGGAACGCAACCGCAACGCCCGGCACGAAACAGCACATGGGTCCGTTACCCACCGTGGAAGCCGGGCGGCATGCGGTGGGGGTGGACGGCGGGCGCCGCACGATCCGGTACTTCGAGAGCCTCGACGAGGTGTGGTTCCGGGGCACGCGGTGCGACGTGACCGGGGGCAACGACGCCTGCTGGCCGCTGGCCGACATCGCGCTGGACTGGGTGCTCGACGGCGCGATCGCCGCCGGTCTGCAGGTACTCGAACGTGGGTCGTGCCCCACCGATCTCAACGCATTGGCCGGAACCGCGCCGGTGATCGGGCGGTGCCGGCCGCCGCTGGACGCCAAGGTGCACGCCAGCGTCGAGGTGTACCTGCGGTCGCATCCGCACTATTGGCGGCGGTTGCCCGCGCGTATCGAATGGGCCGATGCCGAGTGGCTGGCCCGCGGCGAACGGTTGGTGCACACGCCGGTCACTTCGACCGTCGCCCGCGATGTGCTCACCGCCGTCGCGTCGTGATTTCGGTGGGAGTTTGCTGAACCGGACCGCTGCCCACGCCGAAAGTCCGTGATATACCCACTTGGTGGGGATCATCGGTGCGGTCACGGAGCGGGGGCGGGAGTTGGCCAGTTTCGAACCGGGTGCGTGGACGGCACTCGCGGCGTGGGTGGCGATCGTCGTCGTCGTCATCGCACTCATCTACGCGTGGCGACAGTATTTGAAAGCCCGGGAGCGACGGGCCGAGCTGACACAGCCGAATGTGTCGATGTTCATGGAACCCAGCAGCAGCGACTGGCATCTGGTGGAGTTGGTGGTACGCAATTTCGGGCAACGCCCGGCCTACGGTTTGCGGTTCGAGTTCGCGAATCCGCCGACGGTCGGCAAGTACGAAAGCTCTTATGACGACAACTATGTCGACATCGTGCCGCTGAACCTGCCCGCCGAGATCCCGTATCTGGCGCCGGGTCAGGAGTGGCGCATCGTGTGGGATTCGGCGCTGGATCGCAAGGAGCTCGGTGAGGCCATCGCGTCCCGGTTCGACGGTGCCGTCACCTATTACGACGAGCCGCCCACCGCAGGCAAACCCAGCGGCCGCAAGCTGCGCAACACCGCGGTGCTGGACTGGGCGACGCTGCCGCCGGTGGACCGCATGGAGTTGTTGACCACGCATGACCGGGCCCGGCGCGAAAAGCAGAAGCTCGAGTTGTTGCGCGGAGTGCTCACCTATTTCCAGTACGCCGCCAAGGAGACCGACGAGCAGAAGCTGCGCTCGGAGATCAACCGCATCAACGCGATGGGCGCCGAGCTGCGCTCACGCTGGCGTGATCGGTACGAGGCCACCCATGACGACGATGACGACGACGATTACGACGACGACGATCCCGAGACCGATCTGATCAAGCCGGCAACCTCCGGCAGCCGTCATCGGGCCTGAGCAGACTCGCTACCATCGTGCGATGAGTCCCCTGGTGAGCTACGAGCTCAACGACGCCGTCGCCACGATCACGATGGACGACGGCAAAGTCAACGCCCTGTCTCCTGCCATGCAAACCGAGCTCAGCGGTGCGCTGGACCAGGCAGCCCAGGCGGCCGCCGGCGGCGAGGTGAAAGCCGTTGTGTTGGCCGGTAATTCGAAGGTGTTCAGCGGCGGGTTCGACTTGAGCGTGTTCGCCGCCGGCGACGCGGCGGCCACCCTGGGCATGCTCGCCGGCGGATTCGAACTATCGGTGCGCTGCCTGACCTTCCCGGTGCCGGTGATCATGGCCGCGACCGGGCACTGCATCGCGATGGGCTCGTTTCTGATGTTGTCCGGTGACCACCGGGTCGGCGCGTCGACTGCGCGGTGCCAGGCCAACGAGGTGAAGATCGGGATGACGCTGCCGATCGCCGCGATCGAGATCATGCGGATGAGGTTGACGCCGGCGGCTTTTCACCGGGGCATCTCGATGGCCGCGACGTTCAGCGGCGACGACGCGGTCGCGGGTGGCTGGCTCGACGAGATCGTCGAGGCCGACGCGGTCCTCGAGCGGGCCCAGCAGGTGGCCGCCGATGCCGCCGCGACGTTGAACGCCGGCGCCCATGTGGCCAGCAAGCTCAAGGCCCGCGCCGGTGCATTGACCGCGATCCGGGCCGGGATCGACGGATTGGCAACGGAATTCGCGGGCTAGGTGTACTGACCCCCGCTTGCGGGCTTCGCACTTTTCACTCCAGCCCCACCGCCCGGGCTTGCGGGCTTTCGCACTTTCCACTCCAGCCCCACCGCCCGGACCCTCCGCTCGCGTATGAAGCGTGGTGGCGATTTTCCGGCCATTTTTCCGCCACCACGCTACATACGCGAAGCCCAGGCCTTGGCAAACCGACCGAGCACGTTGGCCGCACCATCCCGGCCGGTGACTCGAATGACGATCCAATCCATCTCGATCATCTCGTCGATCCGGGCGATGTCCTTGCGGAGTTGCACCGGATCGGTGTGATGACGGCCTTCGTATTCCAGCGCGATCTTCACTTCCGGCCACGCCAGGTCGACCTCGCCGATCAGTGCGTTGTATTCGTTGCAGACGGGGTACTGCGATTCCGGGCGAGGATAGCCCGCGCGAATGACCAAGAGCCGCAACCAGGTTTCCTGCGGCGACTCTGCCCGCGGGTCCACCAGTACGATGCTGGAGCGCGCCCGCTTGATGCCTTTGCGTCCCGCGTGGCGCTCGGCGGCCAGTTCGATGTCGGCCACTTTCATCCGGGTGGCCCGGGCCAGGGCGTCGATCGCAGGAACCGCGATGTCCTCGGGAAACTTGCAGGCCAGATCGACCGCGGTGCGCTCAGGTGTGGTGAGGCGGATGTCGCCGATCGAACAGATCTCGTCGTCGGCGATCGCGTCGGCCCATGTGACGATCCCCCGGACCGGCCTCCGATTGTTGGTGTCGATGACATAGGCGGGCAGGCTCGCATCGATCCATCGCGCTCCGTGCAAGGCCGATGCGGAGTATCCGGCCAGGATTCCGTGGCCGCGGGATCGCAACCAGCAGGCCCGCGCCCGCAGAAGCGCGGTCGGTCTGGTGCCCTTGGCGACGTAGATGTCGTGATGGATGGCCACGAAGCGGGTTCGTAGTTCGTGTCGGGTCAGAGTGCCCGCGGCCAACGCTTCGCTTCCGATGAATGGATCCCCCATGGGCGGAGTGTGCCGGGGCCTACCGACAGATTTCGGGTTCGAGGCCGGCCGACCCAGAGCAAATATATGTATGTGCTATGCATATATAGTGCCCCGCTACAACGACCTCGATGAACTGCTGGTCCGTGTCCACATCCTCCGGCAGCGGCCGGGGTGGCGGCGCCGGCTCATCGACGCGTCGGGCAGCGTGCCGTCCCTGTCGACGCTGCGGGTGCTGCGCGCCGTCGAGCAGCGGGAAAAGGCCGGGCTCAGCACCTCGATCGGCGAGGTGGCCGAGTACATGGCCGTCGAGCACTCGACCGCCAGCCGTACCGTCGCCAACGTGGTGAGTGCCGGTCTCCTCACCAAATCGATGGACCCTGACGATCAACGCCGCTGCGTGTTGACGCTGACCGAGGAAGGCCGCCAGGCACTGGCCCAGGTCACCGAACGACGCCAACAGATGGTCGCCGAGACGGTGGCCGACTGGCCCGAGGACGAGGTCGACAAACTGGTCGACCTGTTGCAGCAACTGGTCACCGATTTCGAGCGGGGTGTGTGCTCGTGACGGCCCAGACCACTGCCCGTCTGCAACCTCGCGGAGCCCTGCGGCTGATGTTCGACCCGGTCTTCGGGGCATTGTTCTGGGGCAAGATGTTCTCGGTCGTCGCGGTCTGGACGCATGGCATCGTGGCGGCGATCGTGATCTTCGACGCGACGGGCTCGGCGGTGATGGTCGGGCTGGTCGGCGTCGCGCAGTTCCTCCCCCAACTCATCCTCAGCCCGACCAGCGGCAAGTGGGCGGATATCGGTGACCCGGCCCGCCAGATCCTGTGGGGCCGGGTGCTGTGCATCATCGGTTCGGGCTCGACGGCCGTGTGGCTGGCCGCGGCACCCGACCTGCAGGGCACCGCCGCGGCCGTCCCGGTGCTCGTCGGCTCGACCCTCGTCGGCTTCGGTTTCGTCATCGGCGGCCCGGCCATGCAATCGGTGGTGCCCAGCCTGATCCGCGACGGTGAACTGCCGACGGCCATGGCGCTCAACAGCATTCCGATGACCATCGGCCGCATCCTGGGCCCGGCCATCGGTGCCTTCCTGGCCGCCCGCCTGGGTGCAGCGCCGGGCTTCGCGATCAGCGCGGGCCTGCACCTGGTCTTCGCGATCTTCCTGCTGCTGGTCACCTTCCCGGTCCGGCCCGACCGCAGTCCCGACGGCGATTACCGGGTGCGCGCGGCCCTGGCCCATGTGTGGCGCGACCGCCCGCTACTGCTGGCGCTGCTCGCCGTGACGACGGTCGGGTTCGCCTCCGACCCGTCGATCACGCTCACCCCGTCGATGGCCGAAGACCTCGGCGGCGGCGCACATCTGGTCGGCGCGCTGTCGGCGGCGTTCGGCATCGGCGCGGCGCTCGGCATGGTGGTGCTGGCCGCCATGCGTGGTCGGTTGCCCGCCGCCCAGGTGTCGACGATCGGGCTGTGGCTGTTGGTCGCCGGCAGCGGACTGCTGGCGCTGGGCACCGTCACGGCGGTGGCGCTGGGCGGATTCGCGATCGCGGGGCTCGGGTTCGGCTGGGCCATGACGGGTCTGAGCACGGTGGTGCAGGAACGTGCGCCCGAGCAGCTGCGGGGCCGGATCATGGCGCTGTGGCTGGTCGGGTTCCTCGGCTCGCGACCGTTTGCCGCGGCCCTGCTCGGCGGCGCGGCCGACCTGTTCAACGTGCGAGTGGCCTTCGTCATCGCCGGCGCGATCACCCTCGCCGTCGCGCTGGCCGCCCGGCCCGGGGCACTGTCGGGGCCAAACGCCGCACCCCGGTAAGCCGGTCTCCTATCGTGTCTGTCGATGGCAATGCACCTGCACCGGGCCGAGCGCACCGATCTGCTCGCCGACGGGCTGGCAGATCTGCTGAGCCGATCCCCCGCTGACCCGTTCGCCCAGGAGCTGGTGCTGGTGCCCGCCAAGGGCGTCGAGCGCTGGCTGAGTCAGCGGTTGAGCAACCGGCTGGGCGTGTGCGCGGCCGTCGAGTTCCGCAACCCCCGCTCTCTGATCGCCGAGCTGACCGGCACCGACGAGGACGACCCCTGGTCGGCCGACGCGATGGCCTGGCCGCTGCTCGCGGTGATCGACGAGAACCTCGACCAGCCGTGGTTGCAGGCGGTGGCCACGCACCTGGGCCATTTCGAGATGGGTGACGAGCATGAGCTTCGCCAGGGCCGACGCTATGCGGTGGCCCGACGGTTGGCGGGGTTGTTCGCCTCCTACGCGCGGCAACGCCCGCAACTGCTTGTCGATTGGGACGGCCTGCCCGAGGACCTGGCGTGGCAGGCCCCGCTGTGGCAGGCGCTACTGGAGCGCGTCGACGCCGAACCTCCGCACGAAAGGCACGCGAAAACCCTTGCCCGCCTGACCGAATCACCCAGCGACCTGCCCGAGCGGTTGTCGCTGTTCGGCCACACCCGCCTGCCGGTCACCGAGATCGAACTGCTCACCGCGCTGGCCACCCACCACGACCTGCACCTGTGGCTGCCGCACCCCAGCGATGTGCTGTGGCAGTCCCTGAGCGCGCACACCGGCCCGCTCCCCCGCCGCCAGGACACCAGCCACCGCGACGTGCAGCATCCGTTGTTGGCCACCCTCGGCCGTGACCTGCGGGAGCTGCAGCGGGCCCTGCCGGCCCCCGACAGCGACGAATACCTCAGCAGCACAGGCCATCCCGATACCCTGCTGGGCTGGCTGCAGTCCGATATCGCCGCCGACGTCGTCCGCCCGGCCGGACGCATCCATCGGCGCGACGACCGCTCGGTGCAGGTACACAGCTGCCACGGCCCGGCGCGGCAGATCGAGGTGCTGCGCGAGGTGCTGCTGGGCCTGCTCGCCGACGATCCGACGCTGGAACCCCGCGACATCCTGGTGATGTGCCCCGACATCGAGACCTATGCCCCGTTGATCACGGCCGGGTTCGGGCTGGGTGATGTCATCAGAGGTGCGCACCCGGCGCACAAGCTGCGGGTGCGGCTGGCCGATCGCGCGCTGGTGCAGACCAATCCGCTGCTGTCGGTGGCCGCATCGGTGCTGACGCTGGCCGGTGGGCGGGCCACCGCGAGTGAGGTGCTCAACCTCGCGGAGTCCGCGCCGGTGCGGGCCCGGTTCACCTTCACCGACGACGATCTGGAAGCCGTCACCGCGTGGGTGCGGGAAGCCAACATCCGGTGGGGCTTCGACCAGGAGCACCGCCGCCCGTACGGGGTCGAATTCCTGCACAACACCTGGCGTTTCGGCCTCGACCGGGTATTGTCGGGGGTGGCGATGTCCGACGACTCGCACGCGTGGTTGGGCACCACGCTGCCGCTGGACGACGTGAGCAGCAACCGGGTGGAGCTGGCCGGCCGGTTCGCCGATTTCGTCGACAAACTGGCGCACACCGTCGGTCAGCTCAGCGGCGTACGTCCCCTGCACGAGTGGTTGACGGCACTGAGCACCGGGATCGAGGCGTTGGCGTATTCGGACGAGGAGTGGCCCGCCACCCAGGTGCAACGCGAGTTCGCCGAGATCGAAGAGGCCGTCGGCGCGGCGGCAACCCCCATGCGGCTCAGTGATGTTCGGGCACTGCTGGATCGGCATCTGGCCGGCCGACCGACGCGGGCCAACTTCCGCACCGGCACGCTGACAGTGTGCACCATGGTGCCGATGCGCTCGGTGCCGCACCGCGTGGTGTGTCTGGTGGGGCTGGACGACGGCGTCTTTCCGCGGTTGGGTGCGGTCGACGGTGACGACGCGCTGGCCCGCGATCCACGCACCGGCGAGCGCGACATCCGCTCGGAGGACCGCCAGTTGCTGCTCGACGCCATCGGCGCGGCCACGCAGACGCTCGTCGTCACCTATACCGGCGCCAACGAATACTCCGGGCAGGCCCGTCCGCCCGCGGTGCCTCTGGCCGAGCTGATCGACACCCTCAAGATCACCGCCGAACGACCCGTGGACGTCGTCACCACACATCCCTTGCAGCCCTTCGACATTCGAAACGTCACCCCCGGCGCCCTGCTGCCCGAAGGGCCGTTCACGTTCGACCCCACCGCGCTCACCGCGGCGCAGGCCAGCGCCGGGCGGCGCGCCGACCGGCCGGCGTTCTTCGCCCAGCCCTTACCGCCACCCGTAGCCGGAGACGTCGCGCTCGAGGATCTCGTCATCTTCTTCAAGGATCCGGTGAAGGGCTTCTTCCGGGCCCTGGACTACACCTTGCCGTGGGATGTCGACGGCGTCTCGGACGTCATGCCGGTGGACATCGATGCCCTGGAGGAGTGGACGGTCGGCGACCGCATGCTCAGCGACATCCTGCGCGGTATGACCCCGGCCGACGCCCAACAGGCCGAGTGGCGCCGCGGCACGCTGCCACCGGGGCAGTTGGGCTGGCGGCGGGCGATCGCCCTGCGCGATCGATGTGCCTTGCTGGCCACCGAGGCGCTGCGCTTCCAGACCCACGATCCGCACGCCCATGACGTCGACATCGACCTCGGTAGCGGGCGCCGGCTGACCGGCACCGTCTCCCCGGTGTTCGACGACCGGTTGGTGTCGGTCACCTACTCCAAGCTCGACGGCAAACACCTGCTGCAGTCGTGGATTCCGTTGTTGGCGTTGGTCGCCGCATATCCGGATCGCGACTGGTCGGCGGTGTGTATCGGCCGGCCGCGCCGCGGTGACACCCCGCGGGTCACCGGGCTGGGGCCCCCGGACAACCCGGTGGAGCTGCTGGCCGATCTGGTGGCGATCTACGATGCGGGCCGGCGCGAACCGCTGCCGCTGCCCGTCAAGACCTCCTACGCGTGGGCAGCGGCACGCCATGCCGGTGACGATCCGGAGCGTGAAGCCGGATACCGCTGGCGCACCGGCAGATTCCCCGGTGAGGACGAGGCACCGGCGCACGTGCGGGCCTGGGGTCGTGGTGCGCCGTTGAGCCGGCTGGTCGGGTTGGGTGAATATTCCGAGCGGTTGTGGCTGCCGGTCCTTCACGCCGAAAGGCACGTCCAGTGAAGGTTTTCGATCTGCTCGGCCCGCTGCCGCAGCCCGACAGCACCACCGTGCTGGAGGCCAGCGCGGGCACCGGCAAGACGTTCGCGCTGGCCGGGTTGGTGACGCGGCTGGTGGCCGAAGGCGCAGCGACGCTGGACCAGATGCTGCTCATCACGTTCGGCCGGTCGGCCAGCCAGGAGCTGCGGGAGCGGGTCCGAGCACAAATCGTCGCGGCACTGGTGGCGTTGGCCGACCCGTCCCGCGCCGACAACGACCTGTTGCAGTACCTGGTCGCCGAGGATCAGCAGGCCCGCAGTCAGCGGTTGCGTGACGCCTTGGCCGGTTTCGACGCCGCAACGATCGCGACCACACATCAGTTCTGCCAGATCGTGCTGAAATCCCTTGGCGTGGCCGGGGACAGCGATTCGGGGGTGACGCTGGTCGAGAGCCTTGACGAGTTGGTCTGCGAGATCGTCGACGATCTGTATCTGGCCCACTTCGGTGCCCAGCGGGACACGCCGGAGCTGGGTTATGCCGAGGCGCTGCGACTGGCCCGCGTGGTGGTGTCCAATCCGGCGACCGAACTGCGGCCCGCCGATCCCGAACCGGAGTCACCGGCGGCGATCCGGTTGGGATTCGCCCGGGCGGTGTGCGCGGAGTTGGAGATTCGCAAGCGTCGCCGCGGCGTGCTGGGCTATGACGATCTGCTGACCCGGTTGGCCGACGCGCTCGAACACGAGGATTCGGCGGCCCGGGTCCGGATGGCACAGCGGTGGCCGATCGTGATGGTCGACGAGTTCCAGGACACCGACCCGGTGCAGTGGCAGGTGATCGAGCGGGCGTTCTCCGGACGGTCCACCCTCATCCTGATCGGTGATCCCAAACAGGCGATCTATGCGTTCCGCGGCGGGGATATCGACACCTACCTGCGGGCGGCGGCCACCGCCGGGGACAAGCAGACCCTGGGCACCAACTGGCGCAGTGACAGCGCGCTCGTCGACCGGCTGCAGGCGGTGCTGCGTGGCGCCGAGCTCGGCGGTCCCGACATCGTGGTGCACGATGTGCAGGCGCACCATCAGGGTCACCGGCTGGCCGGAGCTCCGCACAACGACCCATTCCGGCTGCGGGTGGTCCCGCGGAAACGCAAGGACACCAAGGTGATTCCGATCGCCCAGCTACGCAACCACATCGGCAAGGACCTGGCCGCCGACATCGGTGCCCTGCTGGCCAGTGGGGCAACCTTCGCCGGTGAGAAACTTCAGGCCCGTGACATCGCGGTGATCGTCGAGACCCACAAGGATGCCCGGGCCTGCCACGCCGCGCTGCTCGACGCCGGCATCCCGGCGGTCTACACCGGCGATTCGGACGTCTTCAACTCCGAGGCCGCCGAGGACTGGCTGTATCTGCTGGAAGCCTTCGACCAGCCGCACCGTCCCGGGCTGGTCCGGGCCGCCGCGGCCACGATGTTCTTCGGCGAGACGGCCGAAACCCTTGCCACCGGCGGGGATGCGCTCACCGACCGGGTCGCCGAGACGCTCCGCACCTGGGCCGGGCATGCCCGGGAACGCGGGGTGGCGGCGATCTTCGAGGCTGCGCAGCTGGCCGGCATGGGCAAGCGGGTGCTGTCCTGGCAGGGTGGCGAGCGGTTGATGACCGATCTGGCCCACATGACCCAACTGCTCGGCGACACCGCGCACCGCGAGGGATTCGGGCTGCCCGCGCTGCGGGACTGGTTGCGCACCCAACGTTCCGAGGGCGGCGCGGCCGCCGAGCGTAACCGGCGTCTGGACAGTGACGCGGCCGCGGTGCAGATCATGACGGTCTGGGTGAGCAAGGGCCTGCAGTTCCCAATCGTGTATCTGCCGTTTGCGTTCAATCGCTATGTGCCCGAACCGGATCTGGTGCTGTTCCACGATGAGGGGATGCGCTGCCTGCAGGTCGGGGGTCCGGACCCGGCCGTGACGCGGACCGGGCGCGCCGAGGCGGCCGCCGACGACAGCCGGCTGACGTATGTGGCGATGACGCGGGCCCAGTCACAGGTGGTGGCGTGGTGGGCGCCGTCGAACGACGAACCCAACGGCGGCCTGTCGCGGCTGCTGCGCGGGCGCGCCCCCGGCCAGTCCGCGGTGCCCGATCGGTGTGCCCCGGCCAAGATCTCCGACGACGACGCGCTGGCCCGGTTGCGGGCTTGGGAGGCCGCGGGCGGTCCGGTGCTGGAGGAATCGGTGATCGACGCGGTGCCGCCCATCCCGCGCCCGGAAATTCCAGATGATCTGGCGGCCCGGCACTTTCACCGGTCCATCGACACCGCGTGGCGACGCACGTCGTACTCGGGTCTGCTGCGTGCAGCCGAGGAGGACGGCACCTCCGGGGTGTCCAGTGAGCCCGAGGTCGCCGAACTCGACGACGAGTCCACCGACATCGCCGTCGTCGCCCCGGCCCAGGGCGCCGACGTGCCGTCGCCGATGGCGGCGCTGCCGACCGGTGCGGCGTTCGGCTCGCTCGTACACGCCGTGCTGGAGACCGCCGATCCGCTGGCCGCCGATCTGCAAGCCGAACTACGGGCCGAGGTGGGCCGGCATGCGGCCCGTTGGCCGGTCGAGGTCGGCACTGACGAGTTGGCTGCCGCCCTGGTGCCCATGCACGACACCCCGTTGGGCCCGTTGGCGCCGGGGATGACGCTGCGCCAGATCGGCCTGCCAGACCGGCTGTGCGAGTTGGATTTCGAGTTCCCGATGGCCGGCGGTGATCTGCGCGGCGGTGAGTTCGCGCGACTGGCCGATGTGGGGGCGCTGCTGGACGAGCACCTGCCGGCCACGGATCCGATGGCCGTGTATGCCGAGCGGTTGTCGACCGGGCTTCTGGGCTGCCAGCCGTTGCGCGGGTATCTGTCCGGGTCGGTGGATGTGGTGCTGCGGATCGGGCAACGCTTCGTCGTCGTCGACTACAAGACCAACTGGCTCGGCACCGGGGACACGTCGCTCACCGCAGCCGATTACGGGCGTGAGCGCCTGGTCGAGGCCATGCTGCATTCGGACTACCCGCTGCAGGCCCTGTTGTACAGCGTTGTGCTGCACCGGTTCCTGAGCTGGCGGTTGCCCGGTTACGATCCGGCGACGCATCTGGGCGGAGTCATGTACCTGTTCGTCCGGGGCATGTGTGGGCCGCAGACACCCGTCATCGACGGACACCCGGCCGGGGTGTTCAGCTGGGAACCACCGGCCGCGTTGGTCATCGCCCTCTCGGACCTGCTCGACAAGGGGGCGCGGTGATGTTGGACGCCTTCGCCGAGATCCTGGAACCCGCCGATGTGCAGGTGGCTCAACGGTTGAGCACCCTCGCCGAGGAAACGGACCCTCGGGTCGAGCTGGCGCTGGCGCTGGCGGTGCGGGCGCTGCGCGGGGGTTCGGTGTGTGTGGATCTGCGCGCGGTCGCGGCCCAGACGCAGCTACCGGAGTTGCCGTGGCCGCCGGTCGAGGAGTGGCTGGCCGCGGTGGCGGCGAGTCCGCTGCTGGAAACGCCGCCGGTGCTGCGGTTGTTCGGCGATCTGCTGTACCTCGACCGGTACTGGTTGGAGGAGCAGCAGGTGTGCGACGACGTGTTGGCGTTGATCGGCACACGGCCCGACGGTTCGGTTCCCGATGTGGCACGGCTGTTCCCGGATGGCTTCGAGGAGCAGCGGGCCGCGGCCAACGTGGCGCTCTCGCAAGGGTTGACGGTGTTGACCGGTGGGCCGGGCACCGGCAAGACCACCACGGTGGCGCGGCTCTTGGCCCTGTTGGCCGAGCAGGCCGCGTTGGCCGGGCGTCCGTCGTTGCGGATCGCGCTGGCCGCGCCGACCGGTAAGGCCGCGGCCCGGCTGCAGGAGGCCGTGCAGCTGGAGGTGAACCGACTCGACGCGGTGGACCGTGGGCGCATCGAGGGTCTGCAGGCCACCACGTTGCACCGGCTGTTGGGCCCGCGCCCAGACACGTCGTCGCGGTTTCGTCATCACCGGGCCAATCGGTTGCCGCACGATGTGATCGTGGTCGACGAGACGTCGATGGTGTCGTTGACGATGATGGCCCGGCTGTTGGAAGCGGTGCGGCCGCAGACCCGTCTGCTACTGGTCGGCGATCCCGATCAGCTGGCCTCGGTGGAGGCCGGGGCGGTGCTGGCCGATCTGGTCGACGGGCTGGGCTCGCGCGGCGTGGCAGCGCTGCAGACCTCGCACCGGTTCGGTGAGTCGATCGGGGCGCTGGCGTCGGCGATCCGGGCCGGCGACGCAGCGGGTGCGGTGGCGGTGCTGGCCGCCGGCGGTGAGCATGTCGAGTGGGTGCAGACCGATCCGCTCGAGCGGTTGCGGGAAGTGCTTGTGCCGCAAGCCCTTGCGTTGCGTCAGGCAGCGATCCTCGGTGACGGGCGGGTTGCCCTGGAGATTCTCGACGAGCACCGGTTGTTGTGTGCGCATCGGCACGGGCCCTACGGTGTCACGCACTGGAACCGGCAGGTGCAGCGGTGGCTGGCCGAGGCGACCGGGGAGCCGACGTGGGCGCAGTGGTACGTCGGCCGGCCGATCCTGGTGACCGCCAACGACTATGGGCTCAAGCTCTACAACGGCGATACCGGCGTCACGGTCGCCACGCCGGACGGTCTTCGGGCCATCGTGGGTGGGACTGTCGGGGGATCCGCTTCATTTGCCACCGGCCGGCTGACCGAGGTGGAGACCATGCACGCGATGACCATCCACAAGTCCCAGGGCAGCCAGGCCGATGAGGTCACCGTGCTGTTGCCGTCCGAGGACTCTCGGTTGTTGACGCGAGAGTTGTTCTACACCGCGGTCACCCGGGCCAAAACCCGGGTGCGCGTGGTGGGGTCCGAGGCGGAAATCCGTGCGGCGATCGCCCGGCAGGCCGTCCGTGCGACGGGCCTGCGCAAGCGGTTGAAGCCTTAAACCGCCCGGCCGGCGAAAAACGCGCCGGAGACAAGGCCGATGACGATGGCAAGCGTGGGCAAGCCCATGGCCACGGCCGTCACAACGCCGGCGACCGCGCCGATGCCAAGCATCAGCAAAAGCACACCTACAACTGCACTGAACATTGCGCATCGCCCTTTCTATGACAGCGATCACAATGTACATCTTCCGTGGGCTGAATCACACATAGATGAGACACCGGTTGGTTAACAATTTTTCCGCAAAATGTATAGCTGAGCTTGTTATATGCCTCTATCAGCGCAACCGAGCGAACCTGGTCAGAGCGCTATCCGGCGCCCGAGACGTTCAGGGCGACGATCACCCCAGCGGTCATGGCCGTGAAGCTCAGCATCGAGACGGCGAAGGCCCGTCCCCACCGATGCCTGGGGGCGACGAACGGCAATACAAACGTCCAAATCAGCCCCAGCGGTAGGTAGGCGATGATGCCGAACACGATCCCGTAGCCGTGCGGATCGGAGGCCGGGTCCGTCGAGAACGCCGAACTCAACATCACGAAGACGATCAACGCCCACAGCGCCGCGGCCCCGCCGCCGATCACCCCGGCCACGCAGCGGATGACCACCAGGGTGGCGTCGTGCCGGCCGTCAGGCGGCCGAACGTGGGTCTGAGGTCCGTACCGGTCGACCCACTCGTGTGGGTACTCCTCGGGCGGCATCTCCCCCACGGCAATCTCCCGGTTCGGTGTTGCCATCAGGATATGGGCGCGTCAAACGGCGATCGTGACGGACCGTCCGGCCAACGGTTCGTACACCGCGAATTGGAACAGGAAATCGAGGATCGGGTCTACCAGTCCGTCCCACGGCGTCGCCTGCACCGAATCGGTCGAGGTGAACGGCAACACCACGGCAGTGGCCGTACCGGACGGGGTCGGGATGTCGATGCGCTGTTGCGGTGCGCCGTAGACGCCGTCGTGGGTGCCGTCGTACATGTCGTTGATCCACCCGGCGGAGATCGTCTTGACCGCGTCGATGTTCTGCGGCTGCGAGAAGCCGGCGATCACATACTCGGCGAATTGCAGGATCGAGTTGGCGCCCTGCAATCCGTCGATGTGACGGCCACCGACCAGCATGACGCCGTTGAACTGTCCGGGCCGGGCCGCCTGCAGTTCGTCCCCGACGGTGCCGTCGAGATTCCACACGTAGCGCTCGGACGAAATCACCAGCACCGGGCGGTAATTGGCGCCGCTGAGCTTGGCCAGCGCCTCGGGCATGTCCGTGTTGGTGTCCACGGCGTCCAGTAGCACCACCCCGGCCAGGTCGTCGATGGCGCCGTTGTCGACCATGCGGCCGGCAGCGCCGGTGACCAACATCCCGCCCAGGGAGTGGCCGACCAGGACGACCTTCGACGGAAGCGCGACGGGGTGCCCGGCCGCGGCACTGGCACTCGCGGTGAGTTCGGGACGATCGCCGGCGAACAGGTCGGCCACCGACTGCTGCATCGGCTCGCCGCCGATCCATTGGGCGTCGGGGTCGAACAGGTTCGACGACAGGGTGGGGGCGACGACGATGCTGTTGGTCGACTCAGCCAGATAGGCCGCGGTGTAGCTGTACATCGGGCCCGTCGCCATGAATCCGTGCTGCAGGTAGATGACGCCGGTCGCCGAGTCCGGGTCTTCGGGGAAGTACCAGTCGGCGCGCACCTCGCGGTTGGAGCCTGGCATGGTCAACGTCGAGGAGCGCACCGTGACGGTGCTGCCCGGCGGGAGCACCGGCGGACCCGAGAACACCTGCAGCGCCGCGCCGACGACGTTGAACACCAACGAGCCGACGATGTTGACGATCGGCACCGAAGGCGCCGTCGCCGCGGCACTGGGGGTGGCGGCCACCATCCGGGCGATCGGTCGCGGGGCCGGAGTATCGGCCGCCCGGATGGTGATGTCGGTGATGTCAGTGACGTCAGTGACGTCAGTGATATCGCTGACCAGAGCGCGGCTTCGCGTGATGACGCGGTCGACGAGCGCGCTCGCCTCCGCGACCGGCGTGGCCTCGGCCGCGTCGGCAATCTGGGGTGCTGCCTTCTCGATGGGACGCTCGGTCACGGTGGCCGCCGGTACGGAAACTTCGGGGGTGTCACCCCGCGGCGTGATCTTGGTGCGTGGGAGTGACTGTCGGGCCGTGACTTTCGTCGTCCGGTCGGCGATGTCGTGGACCAGTTCTCGCACCTGCTCCGGTGGCGTCAGGATGTCCGTCACCACCTCGGGCAGCAGCCGACGCGGACGCTGACGCACCGGCGCACCGTCGGCCGTGCCGGTCGGTGCCGTCGTCGAGGTGTCGGCATCGCTCTTGACGCGGCGCGGCTTTTCTTTGCGGTGTGCGACGCGGGCGGACTTGTCACGTCGGTTCGAGGGTTTGTCGGAGTCGTTGGCGGACTGGCTCGTCGACTTGCCGGCACCGGGCTCGGCATGAGCCATCGGGGCCGCGACGACCATCAGCCCCATCCAGAGCGCGATCACCAACACGCCCCACCCTGTCGCCAACACTGCAATCCGCCCCGGTTTGATCACGCCGGCACGCTAACCGGCGTCGACCGTCCTCCGCAGGAAAATAAACAAATTCGTTGAAATGTTTCATTAATGCGGTCGGTCCGACCCGTCCGGCATACTGAAACCCCAGCACGCCGCCGAAGCAGGACAGTCAATTGTCAGCACCAGAACGCCGCCGTCGTGGGCGGCCGGTAGGCGGCGGCAATACCGCCGAGCAGGCTCGCGAGATGCTGATGGACGCCGCGGAGCACCTGTTCGTCACCCGCGGCTACCGGGCCTCGACCATGGAGGTCATCGCCCACGAGGCCGGCTATTCCCGCGCCGCGATCTACCGTCAATTCGCCAACCGCGACGAGCTCATCGCGGCCATGGTGCAGCGCACCACCCAGCGGCACATGTCCTCGATCCTGCCCCGCCTACCCGAGGGGGCCGGGCCGATCGAGCTGTTGGTCGAGAGCCTGGTCATCGTCGCGACCGAGCTGGTCTCCGATCCGCTGCTCAACACGATGGCCGAGCAGACTTCCGACGGCACGATCGCGTCGTTGATCGCCAAGGACTCGGACCTGACCGAGCTGGTGACCGCCACCATCGAGGCCATCTTCGCCGACGACGCCACCCGGTTCCGGCCCGGCGTACACCCCAATGATCTGGCTCAGTTCATCATCGCGACGTCGTTGAGTTTTTTGGTGAAGGCCGTGCCGGTCGGCAACGATGCCGCCGTCGCGCGGCGCTACATCGAGACGTTCGTCCTGCCGGCCATCGTGACGCAGCCGCCGCCGCCGCGCCGGGTGTTCTGATCGGCGCGCTCAGTTCAGCGCGCTGCCCTTGACCCACTGCGCCCAGGGCACCGACCAGTCGCCGTTGTTGGTCGGCTTGAGCGGGTCGCCGCCGGTGTTGCGGATCTCGACGATGTCGCCGGGCACCGAGAAGTTGTAGAACCACTCGGCGTTCTCACCGCTGAGGTTCAGGCAGCCGTGGCTCACGTTCTCTTTGCCTTGCGCCCAGATCGTCGAGTTGAGCTGATGCAGATAGATGCCGTCGATGCTGATGCGGGTGGCCCACGGGATCGTGGTCTTGTAGCCGAGCCGGGAGTTCACCGGCAGCCCGTAGGTCGAGGAGTCCATGACCACCGGATTGGCCTTGTCCATCACGGTGTAGATGCCGCGCGGAGTCCAGAAGCTCATCGTGGTGCCACCGACGGTCTCGGTGCCGCCCATGCCCATCGAGGTCGGCATGGTGCGCACCAGCTTGCCGTTCTCGTAGACCCGCACCTGCTTGTCCTTGTCGTCGGCGACCGTCACGTGGGAGGCACCGATGGTGAACGACACCTTCTCGTCCTGTGCGCCGTAGAGGTCGTCACCGAGCTTGGCGCCGTAGATCGCGGCGTCGACGGTCACCTTGGTGCCCGGCGCATAGTACCGCTCCGGGCGCCAGTGCGCAGTCTGGTCGTCGATCCAGTTCCACGAGCCGACGGCCTTCGGCTCGGTGATCACCTTCATCCGGCGTTCGGCGGCGGCCTTGTCGGTGACCGGCTCGTCGAAGCGGGCCACGATCACCATCCCGACGCCGTAGGTGGCGCCGTCCTGCAGCGGGGCGTACGACGTCCCGTTGAGGTAGACGCGGGCCTGGTAGCCCGGGGTGACGGTGGTGAAGCTCGTGGTCTTGCGAGTCGGCATGCCGCCGGGGCCACGCCCCTCGATCGTCATCGTGTACGTGCGGCCGTAGCCGAGTTCCGTCGTCGGCTTCCAGGTCTTGGCGTCGGGGGTGAGGATGCCCGGGATCTCCTTGCCGGCGTCGTTGACCATCGTGACGCGGACGACGGTCCCGGTGTCGGCGGTGACCATGACGCGCGCCAGCGGGTCGACTTCGGCGTTCGGCTTGGGCGTGATGGTGAGCTTGGCCGGTTCGGTCGGTGAGGGTTGCGGGGCGCCCTGGGGCGCGGCCGCCAACGTCTGGCAGTGCTCGGCGCAGTCCGGCAGGGCCGAGACGACGACACCACCTGATACGGCCAGCACGGCAAGTGCAACCGCCAGGTAGGCACGACGAACAGACGTCAATGTCACTCCAATGTGGTTCGGCGAGGGCCGGATTGAATCGGGTCGTGATCGAAAACCGATCGCTGACCCAATGGTAGCCGGACCATCCGGGCATCGGTGCGACGCCTCGGGACTGTGGGCGAGTCGTGATGCGCGTGCGGCACGCCGGCGCCGGGAAGGAGACCGACAGGCGATCTGGAAATGCAGTATCACTGGCGATACCACCCGGCGCGGATCACTGGCCGGGTCCCGCTCGATTACGGGTTTGTCCCCGCACGCCCATACCATCGCTAGTCGAGATGACCGATAACGCCCTCGCCACCACCCCGCACGCTGCCCGGATCGCCGCCGAGGCGGCCCGTCGCCGGACCTTCGCCGTCATCAGCCACCCGGATGCCGGTAAGTCCACGCTGACCGAGGCGCTGGCGCTGCATGCGCGGGTGATCAACGAGGCCGGCGCGATCCACGGCAAGGCGGGCCGCAAGTCGACGGTGTCGGACTGGATGGAGATGGAGAAGGCCCGCGGCATCTCGATCACCTCGACCGCGCTGCAGTTCCCGTACCGCGAGTGCGTCATCAACCTGCTCGACACCCCCGGCCACGCCGACTTCTCCGAGGACACCTACCGGGTGCTGACGGCCGTGGACGCCGCGGTGATGCTCATCGACGCCGCCAAAGGCCTTGAACCGCAGACCCTAAAACTGTTCCAGGTCTGTAAGCATCGGGGCATCCCCATCATCACGGTGATCAACAAGTGGGACCGCCCGGGCCGGCACGCCCTGGAGTTGATGGACGAGATCCACGAGCGGATCGGGCTGCGCACCACTCCCCTGACCTGGCCGGTGGGTATCGCCGGAGATTTCAAGGGTGTGATGGACCGCCGGGAGAACAAGTTCATCCGGTTCACCCGCACCGCGGGCGGCGCCACTGCCGCCCCCGAGGAGCACATCGCCGCGGCCGACGCGCATGCCGCCGCCGGGGAGGACTGGGACACCGCGGTCGAGGAATCCGAACTGCTCTCGGCCGACGGGTCGGACTACGACCGCGCGACGTTCCTGTCCGGGGAATCCTCCCCGGTGCTGTTCACCTCCGCGGCGCTGAACTTCGGGGTCAACCAGCTGCTCGATGTGCTCGTGGAGTTGGCGCCGGCCCCCAGCGGCTCGCTCGACGTCGACGGAAATCGCCGTGCGGTGGACTCCCCGTTCAGCGCGTTCGTGTTCAAGGTGCAGGCCGGCATGGACACCTCCCATCGGGATCGCATCGCCTACGCCCGGGTGGTCTCGGGCACGTTCGAGCGCGGCGACGTCCTCACCCATGCCGCCACCGGCAAGCCGTTCGTCACCAAGTACGCGCAGTCGGTGTTCGGCCAGCAGCGCTCGACACTCGACGACGCCTGGCCCGGTGATGTGATCGGGTTGGCCAACGCCGCGGTGCTGCGCCCCGGTGACACGCTCTACCGCGACGTGCCGGTGGTGTATCCGCCGATCCCGAGCTTCTCTCCCGAACACTTCGCGGTCGCCCGGGGCACCGACCCCAGCAAGCACAAGCAGTTCCGCAAGGGCATCGAGCAGCTCGATCAGGAAGGTGTCGTGCAGGTGCTGCGCTCGGACAAGCGCGGTGACCAGGCGCCGGTGTTCGCCGCCGTCGGGCCGATGCAGTTCGAGGTGGCAGCCCACAGGATGGCCACCGAGCTCAGTGCCCCGATCTCGTTGGAGAACCTGCCATATCAGGTGGCCCGGATCGTCGAACCCGAGGACGCCGAGTTCGTCAATCGTCAGGTCTCCTGTGAAGTGCTGACCCGCACCGACGGGGTCATGCTCGTGGTGTTCTCCACGCCGTGGCGGCTAGAAGGGTTCCAACGCGACAACCCCGACATCAAGCTGCGGTCGTTGGTGGCGGCGGAAGGTTAGCCGCAATGCCGGTCTCTGCGTCAGGTTCCTGTGGATAACTTCTGAACGGGTGGGCGCGCCCACGTAACGTGGTCGGCGTGGAGTCTGGAGATCTCGAACCGCGCGTCAGCGCTCTTGAGGAGCGGGTGCGCGATCTGGCCGACCAAGTAGGGGCCGTTGCACAGGACGCGGCGGCCGCTCGTGTTCTCGCCGGAGCCGCCGACCGTGACGTCAGCGAGTTCCGCTCCGAGATCCGAGAGTTCCGCCAGGCCACCACCGCGAGTTTCAACGCCCTTCGGCAGGACTTCGTCGATCTTCGGCAGGACTTCGTCGACCTCCGTACGCACGTCGACCAAGGCTTCACCGAGATCCGCGGCAAGTTCGACATCATGGCAGCCGGACAACAACAGATCGTCGACCTACTTCAGACGATCGTCACCGATCCGGGAGCCGAGGAAACGACCGAGTAGCCCTGACTCGACGATCGCACCCCGATGTTTCTCGGGGCGAGACCAGCCTGACGTTATCCTCACCGGATATGGCCGGCTCAAAACTTGAACAGCGCGTCGATCAGGCCGCCGAGATGGCCTTCAAAGCCCAGCGATATGTCAGTGTCATCGACGTCTTGCTGCGGTTGGGTTGGTTGACGCCGTCGCACGTCGAACGATGGCGTCAAGGCAGCATCGACTCCTTGGACGACGCTATCCAGACCAACCCGAACAAGGTCGCCGCCGCGCTGGCGGCCCTGCAACGGTGGGCGCAGGACCGCAACCTCAAGCCCTCCGAGACCGACTACGTCAGCCAGACACGTGACCGTCGGGTGCTGCGATTCAGCGGCGACGGCGATGACGCGACCGAACGCATCTACCGAACACACTGGGTGTCACCGGATCTCGATGAGCGTGCGGTCAAGCGGCAGAGTAAACCACCCGATCTCCTGGCGATCATGCCGATCAAGGACTGGACTTGTACCTCCTGCGAGGGAACCGGTGATTACCTGTTCATGGAGGACGCGGGACCGGTGTGCCTGGACTGCGCGGACTTCGGGCATCTGGAGTTCCTGCCGGCCGGTGATGCCGCGCTGACGCGCCGTGCAAAGAAGGCGAGTGGACTGTCGGCGGTGGTGGTGCGGTGGAGCCGGTCGCGCAAACGCTATGAGCGCCAAGGAATCCTGGCCGAAGTGGAGGCGATCCAACGCGCCGAACAGGAGTGCCTGTCCGACGCCGACGCCCGCGCCCGCCGCCGGGAACACGACGCCGTCCGCCGAGCCGACGAGGATCTGCGCTTTCAGGCCGAGTTGGCCGCTGCCATCCTCGTCCAGTTCCCGCACTGCCCGGCCGACCGAGCTGAGAAGATCGCCCGGCACACGGCAATACGCGGCAGCGGACGGGTCGGGCGTAGTGCTGCCGGGCGGGCGCTCGATCCGGATGCCGTGCACCTGGCCGTCGCGGCATCGATTCGTCACGAGGACACCGACTATGACGAGTTGCTGATGTCCGGTGTCGACCGACAATCGGCTCGGGATCGGGTGTACGACCGCATAGAGACGGTTCTCAATTCCTGGCGCTCAGGATGCAGTCGGCACCAGTAGCGCCACGTCGCGGTGCAGATGGGCCAGGCCGGTATCCAGCGTCGCCAATTGCCCGCCAAGATGGCGAGCGAGCTGCGCAAGGTAAGCATCCGTCACTTGCCGGTGCCCGATCACCCCGTCCAGTCTCACATCGACGAAAGACAGGCTGTCCGGCCAGAACTCGTGACGATCGGCAGTGTGGACAGCGGCGACGACGTCACGTGCGGCCGACGCGGTATATCCGTTTCTCAGCAGAAAGCGAAGCAGACTGCCCTGGGTTATCGGGCAGGTCGCGAACGGCGCGGCAGATGCCGACAGCCACTGCGAGGCCCTCTCGTGGTGCACATGTTCAACCACGACCAACGCGATCAACACGTTCGAATCGAGCAGTGCAGTCACTCTTCGTCGTCCAATGACCGCACATCCTCAGACGTCACGATTGTGCCCACGCTCACGGTCGGCAATCCCGTTCGAGGGTCCGTCGCAATCGTCGCGGTGCTTGTGCTCGCACTTAGGCCCCGTCTCATGAGATCTGCGACCGTCTCACTCAAGCTTCGATGGGTGTCCCGGGCAATCGCCTGGGCCTGTTTGTGCAGGTCATCCGGCAAGTCCACGGTGGTGCGCATAGTGAAGTCTATCATCGCATCATGATGCATTGATGCAGAACGGAGCCTCGGCCGGTTATAGGGTGGCCCCATGGCGGACGCGTCCGATCCAGTGCAAGCAGTGGCGGAAATCCTGACCGAGCACGGGCCGCTCTCCGAAGACGACCTCATGCAACGGCTACGCGAACGCGGCCAGGTCGACCTCGATTTCGACGACGTTCTCGACGAAATCGGTGATCCGATAGACCGATTGCTCGACGAGACCTGGGTGTGGCTACCCACGCTGCTGCACGGTCGGGTGTTCACCCACCGGCTCACCGCCGACGAGGCGGCCCACGATCTCTTGGCCACGACACCCGACCTCGACCCGGTGATCGCACTCAGCAGCGACGAGCAGTTCGGTGGATTCGTCGACGGCTCACCGGCCCAGATCGTTCTACGTTCGGTCGACGCCGAACTGCTCGAACAACGTCAGATCCCCCTTGAGGTGGTGGATCCGCGCGGGGCCCTGCTACTGCCGTCGGGAACGCTGGCGACGTTGCAGGTTTCCGAGGGCGACCTGGTCGGGGTGCGGTGGACCGGACGAGGCCTGGCAGTGGAGCGCGTCGACGCCACCGGCCAGGCCGAGGTCGGCGCCCGGTTGGCGGCGCTGCTCGATGACCACCCGATCGACTTCGAGACCGCGGTGCAGACATTGTGCGCCGAGGATCCGCAGCTGTTCACCGAGGCTGTGCCGCCGCTGAGTCAGATCGCTGCCGATCACGGTCTGGCCCGCTTCGGAGCCCTGTTGGCGCCGCCGGGTTTTGATTTCCCCGCGTGGCAGTTCGAGCGAGGCTACGAGTTGTTCCGGGACCGTTACGAACTCGATCCCGGCGTCGACGCAGTGGCGGTCTATACGCTGACCAAACTTCACGATCAATTGCGCCGGACGATCGAGACCGCGGGCGCCGACGGCAGCACGCATACCATCGAAGAACTACTGGAAGATACCGAGGAATCGGGTGATTCCCGCTCGTTTCTGGCCATCGCCGGCGACTTCGGTGAGGTGCTCGCTGACCCGGTGCTCGCCGAGATTCTCGCGGACGCGGCAACCCACACCGGGCGCGCCGGCGCGGCCGCGTTGGGTCTGCTTGCCGAAGCGTTGGAGCCGAAACTGTCGCGGCCGGCCCGGGTGGGGTGCCGGTGGCTGCAGGCGGTCGCCTTGGAGCGCACAGGCGCCGTCGAGCAAGCCGAACAGCAGCTGCTGCAGGCCGAGTCGCTCGACACCACCTGGGAGCCAGTGCTGTTCAACCTGGCCCGGTTTGCTTCCGACCGTGGTGATGTCGAGCGGGCGTTGTCCCTGCTGCGCCGCGCCGGTGCCGAGCCGGACGATCCGATGGTCGTCCTGTTGGAGCGGCATCGGGCGCAGCCCCGCAGTGATCTGGGCCGTAACGACGTGTGCTGGTGTGGCTCCGGCCGCAAGTACAAGAAGTGCCACCTGGGCCGTGAGCAGTTGCCGCTGGCCGAGCGGGTCGATTGGTTGTACGCCAAGGCTGTCCAACATCTCATGTCGAGCGACTGGGATCTCCTATTGGAATCGGTCAGGTCGGAACGCGGATACTACGCCGAGGACGACGACGAATTATTCGACGCAATAACCGATCCGCTCGTCATCGACGCCGTGTTGTTCGAGGGTGGCGCATTCGGCGAGTTCGTCGACCAGCGTGGGCCGCTGTTGCCCGACGACGAGCGGCTACTGGCCGAGCAGTGGCTCTTGGTGCAGCGTTCGGTGTTCGAGGTCGAGCAGGTGCAGCGTGGGCGCGGTATCACGGTGCGCGACGTACGCACCGGTGACATCCACGACGTCCAGGAGGCGGCCGGCAGCCGTCAGCTCAAAGCGGGTCAAATGATCTGTGCGCGTGTGGTTCCCGCGGGCGACACCATGCAGATCTTCGGTGGTATCGAGCCGGTGGCGCTGCACGAGCGTGCGCCACTGATCGAGCTGCTCGATACCGAACCCGATGCGATCGAACTCGTCGCGTTTCTGACGCAACGGTTCGCTCCGCCGACACTGACCAACACCGAGGGCGATTCCCTCGTCGCGTGTGAGGCGACGCTGCGCGTCGCGGACCCGGCCGATCTTTCGGCGTCACTCGACACCACGTTTGACCGGGTCGCCGACGAAGATCCGCCCCGGTGGCTCGAGCGTGTCGTCACCCACGGCATGCCGCGGATTCGCGCCATGATTGACCTCGACGGCGACGCCCTACACATCGCCACCAACAGTGAACAACGCATGGACCGCGTGCTGGCGACGCTGAAGCAACTGGCACCGACGTTGGCAATCGTCGAAGAGTCCCGGGTACCCATGGGCGATCTCCGCGAGGCATCCGCTGTGGCCGAAGCGCTTTCGGCGCGCGGTGCGCAGCTCGATCCGATGAGCCCGGAAGTCGCCGCCGTGCTCAACGAGGCCATCCTCGCCCACGAGGCACAGTGGCTCGATGAACCGATTCCGGCGCTCGACGGCCACACCCCGCGCCAAGCCGCCGACGACCCGACTCGACGCGGCGACCTGATCAAACTGCTCGACTCGTTCCCGGCCGTCCCGGGCGGGATGGATGCCGACCGTCTGCGCAAGGCACTGGGTCTGGCGTAGTTATCCCGCCAACGCCTCGGTGGCCGGTCCGAGATCGAGGAACACCGTCTCACCGTTCGCGTCATCGAGCCCGTCGTTGTCGGTGATGACATACAGGTGCTGGTTGCCGGCGATCGCGACCCCCTCGACCTTCTCCTGCACATAGCCGTTGGTGGCCTGCAGGTCCGGTACCAGGTTGCGGGCCAACGTCTTCGGCAGCACGCTGGGCTTGCCCACGCCCGTCGCGCCCGCACCGCCTGGAATCGCCACCCGGTACAGCGCCTTCACCCGCGCGTCGGGCCCGTTGAGTTTGTCGCGTTCCAGGACCAGCAATTCGCCGTTGTGGACGCTGACTTCGGACAGCCCGATCCAGTCATCCTTGGCGGTGGTGGCGTCCAGTTGGTAGCCGAACCACTCCCACGCGTCCCGTTCTGGTGTGTAACGTCCGATCCGGGCCATGCCCTTGGGGTCGGTCTTGAGTTCACGTTGCAGCACCACCCAGACGGTGTCCCCGTCGACGGCAACGCCTTCGAGACCCTGGCCGCCGAGTTGCGCCGCAATGTCTTTGGGCAGCGAAACCCGCTTCTCGATCTTGCCGTCGGCGGCCACGTAGACCAGCTGGTTGCCGGGGCCGTCGTCGCCTTCCACCGCCAGCACGAATCCACCGTCGGGCCGGGCGGACAGTCCTTCGGTGTCGAGGGTGACGGGCGTGCCGTTCTCCGTGATCGGTAAGGCGGTGTCGATCAGGGCCGGCTTCTGCGCCACGTCCACACCGAGAATGCGCGCCGGGCCGTAGGCGTTGTCGGTCGCGGTGTAGAGCCGGTTGGGGTTCTGCGGGTCGGGCGACAATGCGCCGAGCGCACCCCATCCGATCGGTGCGCCGTCGAGGTCTGCGGACACGATCGACGGGAAGCTCGGTTTCCCTGCGGTCGCGAAGGTTTCGCCGTAGCCGTAGAGGTTCACCGAAGCCCGCACGTGCGCCTCGGCGTCGTCGGACTCCGAGGAGATGGCCAGCAGGTTGCGCGACGGGATCGGCAGGACACCTTCCGGGCCGGGCGTGGTGGGCAGGATCTGCCGGAACACCGGCGCGGTCGGATCGCTGACGTCGTAGACCGCGACGAAGTTGCTGCGTTCGGAGGCGATCAGCGCGGTCGGCTTGCCGGCGAGCTCGGTGATGGCCAGCCCTTCGGGCTCGGGACCCTTTGCCTCGGCGCGGCTTTCGATGTGCAGGCCGGTGCGCACCGCGAGCTGTTCGAGGGAGTTGCCGGAATCCCACACCACCTTGCCGGTCGCGGCGTCGAAGATCGTCCAGCCGCGGGTGCCGCCCTTCCAGTCGCCCTCGTTGGCGGTGGCGACGTGGTCATCGCCGATCCAGCCGATGGCATCGGGTTCGCGCGGGGTGTCGTTGATCGAACCGGTTTGATCGATCGCGTCGTCCTCTTTGGTGTCGATCCCCTCGACCGACTGGTTTCCGGCGGTGAAGATCTTCTGCACCGCGCCGCTGCGGCCGTCGATGACGGCGAAGCCGTTGTTCTCCTGCAGCGTCACCGCGACCTGACCGCGGGAGTTGATGCTGACGTACTCCGGTTCGAGGTCTTCCGGGGTGTCCAACCCGGCGGCACGGGCGGCCTCGACGTCGAAGTCGACTTTGCGGGCCGTCCAGGCGTTCGGTGCGCCCTCCAGATCGATCAGCTGCACGAAACCCGTTGGCGGCTGCGGCAGGTCACCTTCCTCCTTGCCGGGCGGGGTGAACTCCTCGTCGCGCTGGTTTTCCATGGCGATCGCGGCGAAGGTGCCGTCGGGGCTGATGGCGATCGAGTCGGGCTGCCCGCCCAGGTCGATGCTGTGCACGCGGGTGCGGTCATCGATCCGGACGATGTCGACGCGTCCGGACGGATGGGCGAAGTCACCGCCGGTGGTGTCCACCACGACCAGGACGACGTTGCCGACGGCGGCCACCGAGGTGGGCTGATCGTCTTTGTGTCCCAGTTCGGCGAGTGAAAGCGTACCGGTGCCAATCGGTTTGGCGGGATCGTGGATGTCGACGAAGCCGATGCGTTTGGCCGCGGCATCGGTGTAGACGAGGATATTGCCGTCGGGGGTGACGGTGGAGATCTCGGCGACGGTCTCCCGGTCGACCGGGTCGTCGGCCGGCTTGTTGAGATACACCGGGTAGGTGGCGGTGCGGTGGTAGCGATCGGCCTCGGGCAGGTTCCAGTCGATCGGCGAGGTCGCCTTCGGTGTCTCCTGCGGCTTCGCGTCCTCGGTGGAGCAGCCGGCCAGGATCATCGCCGCCGCCGTGGTCACCGCTGCGGCTCGTGCCGTTCTCATCCGTCGCCCTCTTCAGTTGTGCCGATGCGTCGAGGCGAGCTTGGCGTGCACGGGTGTCCGGGCGGGCAGCTTTGGGTGAACGGGGCGCAACGGGTGGGTTTCAGAGTGGGCATGCGCTCAGGCGCCGGCCTCTCACCCGCTGAAACCCTCCAGCAATGTAGCGATCTCATTGAGTTCGCAGTCCTGGACCGCGACGTCGTTCATCAGACGCTCGGCCCGATCGACGTCGAAGTCCGCGGTGAGTTCAATGCCGTTGATATGCAGGAACGTCCACGCCGACGCCCAGGCGGTGCGTTTGTTCCCGTCGACGAGGGCACGATTGCGGGCCAGGGACTGCAACAGTGCGGCTGCCTTTTCCCACACCTCCGGATAGGCGTCGACGCCAAAGACCGTCGCCCGAGGCCGCGCGACAGCGGCATCGAGCAGACCGTAATCACGCACCTTCAGTTCCCCGCCGAAGGCGATCGATCCCGCGGTGAGGACATCGTCGCGGTCGAGATACTCGATCACGCCAGCCGTCTGTTGAGTTCGGCTGACTTCTCGGCCACGAGCCGCGCCGCCTCGGCCACCCTGCGCTTGTGCATGCTGGCCCGATCCATGACTGCCGCGTGGGCGAACTTCTTCAACGACACGTCATCGACGCGGGCAGCGGCGCGAATCTGCTCCATTTCCGCGTCGTCGAATTCGATGTTGAGCGAAGGCATGCATCCACGATACCGGTATCGGTACCAAAACCGGTACCAATTTCACGGCGGTAACCGCGCGGGCCCACCGGTCAGACGTCGTCGGCCAGCACCTTTGTCACCACGCCGAGCGTTTCGTAGGTCGATCTGGCGCGTGCATCCCGGGTGACGAGGACGGCATCGTGCTCACGAGCCGCCAAGGCCACCAGTCCGTCGTAGGTGGCGACGCCGGCGATGCCGCGGCGGGCGAGCTCGCGGTGGGCGGCTCGCGCGGCACGTACACCGAGCGAAAACGATTCGGGGAAGTTCTCGTCGATCAGTGTCACCGCGTCCGCGGGGTCGATGCGGGCATCGCCCGGTAAGCGTGTGAGCACGGAATAGGTTTCGGCCAGGGCATGCCCACTCAGCCCCAGCGTGCGCCCCTTGGCCCAGCCGGCCACCATGGCGTGTTGCGGATGCGAGGTGACGAGCAGGGGTACCGCGACGCTGGTGTCGACCGCAGTGACGGGCACAGGCACTGCGGTCAGCGTCGTCCCGAATCGATGAGGGCGAACATCATCTCGTCAGTGACGACCGTGTCGGCCACGGCGATCAGGCGCCCGTCCTCGCCCCGCTCGAGTCGTGCCGTCCTCCCGCCCGGGACGATCTGCAATCCACCCCCGTAGGCCGAGATGTCGACCTTTGTCCCCGGGGTCAGACCCAACGCATCGCGAAGTTGTTTGGGCAGCACAACTCGACCTCCGGAATCGATGATGGCCTCCATGGGATCACGCTACCAGCGCACTCCCATTTGTTCGCCAGACTTGCCGCGATGCGGATCCAGGGCATCCCCGCAATACCGCAACGCAACGCTTACCGTGTAACCACGGATTGGCCGACCACACGACGACGGCCTTGGGTACGACCGAGAGGATGTCGAGTTGGCCGCCGGAGTACCAGTAGACCCCGCCACTTCTGCCGCACCGACGTTGCGGGAACTGACCGTCCGCGGGATCCTGCTCGGCGGCGTGATCACGCTGGTGTTCACCGCCGCCAACGTCTACCTCGGTCTCAAGGTCGGGCTCACGTTCGCCACCGCCATCCCGGCCGCGGTGATCTCGATGGCGATCCTGCGCAACTTCGCCAACCACTCCGTCGTGGAGAACAACATCGTGCAGACGGTGGCGTCGGCGGCGGGCACGCTCTCGGCGATCATCTTCGTGTTACCCGGGCTGATCATGATCGGCTGGTGGACCGGGTTCCCGTACTGGATCACCGTGGCGGTGTGCGCCGTCGGCGGCATCCTCGGCGTGATGTACTCCATCCCGCTGCGCCGCGCCCTGGTGACCGGGTCAGATCTGCCCTATCCCGAAGGCGTGGCCGCCGCCGAGGTGCTCAAGGTCGGGGACAGTACCGGCGGCGCCGAGGACAACCGCGTCGGGTTGCGGGTCATCGCGTTCGGCGCGCTGGTGTCGGCCGGGTTCGCGCTGCTGGCCAACGTCAAGGTGTTGGCCAATTCCGTTGCGGCGTATTTCCGTGTCGGAGCGGGCGGGTCGATGTTCGGCGCCAGCTTGTCGTTGGCGTTGATCGGCGTGGGGCATCTGGTCGGCATGAGTGTCGGCATCGCGATGCTCGTCGGGCTGGTGATCTCGTTCGGTGTGCTGCTGCCGGTCCGGACCATCGGGGCGTTCGGGGGCGACGCATCCGTGGCCGACGTGATCGACGGCGTCTTCGTCCATGAGGTGCGGTTCATCGGCGCCGGGGCGATCGCGGTGGCGGCGGTGTGGACACTGTTGAAGATCTTGCGCCCCATCGTCAAAGGAATTACCGACGCGTTGGCGTCGGCCCGCAACCGCCGGGAGGGCCAGCTGGTCGACCTCACCGAACGCGACATCCCCTTCCCCGTCGTCGCGGCCGTCGTGGTGGCGATGTTGATCCCGATCGGTGTGCTGCTGTGGGAGTTCAGCCGCGGCACCGCGTTGCATGGCGCGTCGGCCGGGATCATCGCGGCCAGCGTGATCTTCATCTTCCTCGTCGGCCTGGTAATCGCGGCGGTGTGCGGCTACATGGCCGGTCTGATCGGCTCGTCGAACAGCCCGATCTCCGGGGTCGGCATCCTGACCGTGCTCATCGCCGCGGTGCTGATCAAGGTGGTCTTCGGTCGCGCCGATGACGAGCAGGCCCTGGCGCTCGTCGCCTTCACGTTGTTCGCCTCGGCCATCACGTTCGGTGTCGCCACCATCTCCAACGACAACCTGCAAGACCTCAAGACCGGCCAGCTCGTCGGCGCCACGCCGTGGAAACAGCAGGTGGCGTTGGTGATCGGGGTGCTGTTCGGCGCGGCGATCATCCCGCCGGTGCTGGATTTGATGCAGCAGGCGTTCGGATTCCTGGGCGCGCCGGGGGCCACCGACCACGCGTTGGCCGCCCCGCAGGCCGCGCTGATCTCCTCGCTGGCCAAGGGGGTCTTCGGTGGGTCGCTGGACTGGTCGCTGATCGGGTTGGGGGCGCTGATCGGCGTCGGGATCGTCATCGTCGACGAGATCCTCACCCGGACATCGCGTTTCACCCTGCCCCCGCTGGCGGTCGGAATGGGCATGTACCTGCCGATGAGCCTGACGTTGATCATCCCGCTCGGCTCCCTGTTGGGCTACTTCTACAACCGCTGGGCCGACCGCAGCGGCTCCGAGGCCGGTGTCGAGCGCAAGAAGCGGCTCGGGGTGCTGCTGGCCACCGGCCTGATCGTC
>NZ_LZJD01000196.1:0-689 GCF_001666875.1 Mycobacterium sp. E802 | reverse complement strand
CTAGTGGTCCGTCTGTGAATTAATACGGTAGTTTGTAGTATGCCCGTTATGACAGCTGCCGCGTTGCCGGTCAGCGATGCCCAGCGTGCGGCGCTGGAGAAGATGGCCGCCTCGACGACATTGCCGCATCGGCAGGTGGTGCAGGCGCGGGCGTTGTTGTGGGCCTGTGATGGGGTCGCCAACGAGGAGATCGCCCGGCGCAGTGACGTGGACTCTGATACCGTGCGCCGCTGGCGTCGTCGATTTGGTGAGTACGGAGTCGACGGTGTCGGCCGGATCGCCAAGGGTCGGGGACGCAAACCGAGCTTGCCGGCGGGCACGGTGGAAGAAGTGCTGCGCATTACTCACAAGGAGCGGCCCGCTGATGGGTCGACGCACTGGTCGACCCGAACGTTGGCCGCCCGGGTTGGGATCGGCAAGGACGCGGTGGCCAAGATCTGGGCCGATCACAACCTCAAACCATGGAAGGTCGAGACGTTCAAGGTCAGCAACGATCCACGATTCGAGGAGAAACTCGTCGATGTCGTTGGGCTGTATGTGAATCCACCTGCCCGGGCAGTCGTGTTCAGCTTCGACGAGAAGACCCAGTGTCAGGCTCTGGACCGCACCCAGCCATCGTTGCCGATGAAACCCGGACGCGCGGGAACGATGACACACGACTACAAACGCAACGGCACCATCGATCTGTT
>NZ_LZJD01000195.1:0-22800 GCF_001666875.1 Mycobacterium sp. E802 | reverse complement strand
GCTGGTCGAAAATCGGAAGCCGCCGATCATCTCGGCGATCGCCGCCTTCTCCTCTTTTGTGCACACGTTGACGCTCATCAGCGCCTGCGCCCGCTCCAGCGCGGAGGCCTGGGTGAAGTGCACGACGTAGATCGGCGCCTGCTTGGTCTCCAGCAGGTCGGCGATGGTCTCGTGCATCGGCGTGGTGGCATACGAGAAGAACAGTGGGACCGGCCTTTCGGCGCCCGCGACCAGGGCCGTCTCGCGCCCGGTGCGCCGGGTCAGATCCTTGCGCAGGAACGTCACGTCGCCCAGCGTCGCCGACATCAGTAGGAACTGCGCCTTGGGCAGTTCCAGCAGCGGCACCTGCCACGCCCAGCCGCGGTCCTGGTCACCGTAGAAGTGGAACTCGTCCATCACCACCAGGCCGATGTCGGCATCGGCACCTTCACGCAGCGCCAGGTTCGCCAGGATTTCGGCGGTACACGCGATGATCGGCGCATCGGCGTTGACCGACGCGTCGCCGGTGAGCATGCCGACGTTGGCCGCGCCGAACACGTCGCACAGCGCGAAGAACTTCTCGCTCACCAGCGCCTTGATCGGGGCGGTGTAGAAGCTGACGCGGTCCGTGGCGAGCGCCGCGTAGATCGCCCCGGTGGCCACCAGCGACTTGCCCGACCCCGTCGGCGTCGCGAGGATCACGTTCGCTCCGCTGACCAGTTCGATCAGCGCTTCCTCCTGCGCCGGGTACAGGGTGGTGCCGTTGGCCTCGGTCCAGGCGGCGAAGTCGGTGAACAGCGCGTCGGCGTCGTCGCCCTTGGCTTGCAGCGCCGACAGGTCGTTCGGATCGTCGAGCAGGGGAGTGGTCATATTGATGACCAGCGTGCCAGCTCACCCCTGTCGACGATCGTCCCGGTCGACCGCGGTTACCCGAACTGCCCCGGCTCGTAGTCGCCGGCGGGCATCTGAACGATCACATTCAGGCGGTTGGCGGCGTTCATGAACGCGATCAGGCACACCAGCGCGGCCAGCTGATCCTCGTCGTAGTGCTTGACCGCATTCGCCCACACCTCGTCGCTGACCCCGCCGGCCGCGTCGGCGATCCGGGTGCCCTGCTCGGTCAATTCCAGCGCCGCCCGTTCGGCCTCGCTGAACACCGTTGCCTCCCGCCATGCCGCGACCAGGTGGAGACGTTGCTGGGTCTCCCCGGCAGCAACCGCGTCCTTGGTGTGCATATCGGTGCAGAAGGCGCAGCCGTTGATCTGGCTGGTGCGCACCGCCACCAATTGCTGAGTGGCCGCAGGGAGCGACGAGTCCGTGATCACCTTGCCCGCTGACGTGACGTACTTGAGCATCTTGGTGGCGGTTGGGTTCTCGAACAGATTCAGACGGGCATCCATTGTGGGCTCCTAGGTTGTTGGTGCTTACCCCCTCAAGACACCGCGGCTCGACGAAATGTGACAGCCGGAGATAATCAGCGGATGCCGACGACGCTTGAGTCCGTCCTGCTGGTGGTTGTCGTCGCGCTGTTCGCGGCATTCGTGACGTTCCTGGTGCTGTTCCTCGTGAGCCGGCGGCAACTGACGAACGCCCGCCGAGAGATCGAGCGGATGCAGGCCGAGGACGAGGACCGCAAGCGCAGGCGACGACGGGGCGTGGCCCCGATGGCGATCAAGACCGTCTTCCAGACCGCCGACATGCTGATCAACAAGGGGCTGGGCGCGACGGTGCGCAACTCGATCGAGGATCTCGCCGGCTGGGCCCAGGTCGAACGCCCGGATCTGGCCAGGCTGACCGCCGACGGACGCGTCGTCATCGTGTTCTCCGACATCGAGGGGTCGACGGAGAGCAACGCCGCGATGGGTGACCGGGCCTGGGTGAAGCTGTTGGAGAAGCACAACAAGCTCGTGCAGTCCCGGGTCGACAAGCACGGTGGCCACGTGGTCAAGACCCAGGGCGACGGGTTCATGATCGCGTTCGCCGATCCGGAGAACGCGGTGCGGTTCGCCACCGACGTGCAGTGTGCGCTAGCCGAGAATCCGCAGCGGTGGCAGGCGATCCGGGTGCGGATCGGGGTGCACATGGGCACGTCCGTGCGCCGCGGCGACGACCTGTTCGGGCTCGACGTCGCGATGGCAGCCCGCGTCGCCGGTCAGGCCGGCGGCGGCGAGATCCTGGTCAGCGAGCCGGTCGCGGAGGCGGTCCGACACCTCGACGACCTCCAGCTAGGTGCTCCGCGCGAAGTGGAACTGAAGGGTCTGCCGGGAAGCCATCGGCTCTATCCCGTCGTCAGCGCCGCGCAGCGGGCGCTGGAGCCGGCTGGACATGACGCGTGACCCATTGCGCAGCCAGCTTGATCAGGCCCGATTTCGGATAGGTGATGTGCGCGTTCCAATCCCGGCCGAGCGAGCAGATCGGGTCGTTGGTGTTGCACAAATCCGCGGTCTTGGCGCCGAAGTCCGGGCTCATGCGGGTCAGCGGCTGACCGAGCCGCGCCGATGGGTTCCCGAAGACGACGACGGAGGCGACGCGCGGGACGACGGCGGCAGGTAGCGGGGCGGTGTAGCCCAGGCCGGCGATCGGTGAGGTGGCCACCACGTCGACGACGGCCGCGCCCTGCGAGTAGCCACCCATCACGATCTTGGTCTTGGGGCAACGCGCCGCGGTGGCCTGGACGCGCTTGCTCATGTCGGTGGCCCCGGCGGCGGCCTTCATGAAATCCCAGGATGCGGGGTACTGCACCGCATACGTGCCCACCGTCGACCCTTTGACCATGGGGCGCAGCGTGTCGACGAATGCCTTGCCGACGTTGCCGATGCCGGCCGGTTCGTCGGTGCCGCGGGCGAAGACGACCTCGATGTCAGGGCAGTCCGGCGCGGCCGAGGCTTGGGGCGTCGTGAACGGTGCCGAGAGGGTGCCCAGCGCGGCAGCCGCAGTCACCGCTGCGAGGCCGGCCAGGGCCGGTACCGTACGGACACCCACGAACCACTTCTACCACTCTTTTCACAGCAATGCCCAGGCGTACCGGCCCCGTACATCGGGTATTGCACTGCAATGGCCAGTCCACTACTCGATGAACTCCTGCACATCGAACGGGCCGGGTGGGATGCGCTGTGCGAGTCCAGCGGCGCCGACTTCTACGGCGCCCTGATGCTTCCCGACGCCGTCATGGTCCTGGCCAACGGCATGGTGATGGACCGCAACAGCGTGGTCAGCGCCTTGGCCGAATCGCCGCCGTGGCGTGCCTACGAGATCAGCGGTGTGCATGTGATCGCCCTCGACGACGACAACGCCGTGCTGGTCTATGTCGGCACGGCATACCGCGACGAGGATGAGCCCGCATTCGTCGGCGCGATGTCGAGCGTCTACCACCGCGTCGACGGGTCCTGGAGGCTCGCGCTGTATCAGCAGACCCGCAAACCGGATCAACGGGCCGGCTGAATATGGTCGAGCAGTGACGATCGCCTACGACGACGCGCTGCGGGACCGGATCGGGACGCATCTGGCAGGGCACCGGCGCCGCTCGGTCACCGACCCGACGAAACGTCACGCCGCCGTGGCGGTGGTCCTGGTGGACTCCGAAATCGGAGAGGACCGGGTGGACCCGGCGCCGGTCGACGAATGGATCGACGGTCGGCCGATGCCGGAGCCCGGCCTGGACGGCCGCATGGTCGACGTGTCCGGTGGAGCTGCTTTCCTGTTGTGCCGCAGGACCTCTCGCCTTTCGTCGCATGCTGCGCAGTGGGCGTTGCCCGGTGGCCGGCTGGATCCGGGCGAAAACGCCGTCGAGGCCGCGCTGCGGGAACTCGACGAGGAGGTCGGCGTGAGCCTGCCCGACTCGGCGGTGTTGGGCCTGCTCGACGACTATCCGACCCGCTCGGGATATGTCATCACCCCGGTGGTGATCTGGGGTGGCGGTCGCCTGGAGCTGCGGCCCTCACCCGATGAGGTGGTGGCGGCTTACCGGGTGGGCCTGCACCAGCTGCAACGTGAGGACTCGCCGCGGTTCATCACCATCCCCGAAAGCCCCCGCCCCGTCGTGCAGATCCCGTTGGGCAACGATCTGATCCATGCGCCGACCGGCGCGGTGTTGCTGCAGTTGCGATGGTTGGCTCTGGAGGGTCGGGCCGATCCGGTCGACGAACTCGAGCAGCCGGTCTTCGCCTGGCGCTGATTTCAGGCCTCGTGCCCGGGCTCGAAGTCGGTCACATCGGACAGTTGGATCCACGGCTGCGGGTCGTCAGGGGCCTGTCCCGCAACGGGTTTCAACAGATACCCGATGTGATCGCCGAGGTCGAACCGGTCAAGGACCTGCCCGACGAACCAGGCCGGTGCGGCATCGAGGATCGGCGTGCCGGCCGGGCCGGAATGCCAACGGCACCGGGCGAATTTGTCGACCTCGTCACCGGTCTCTTCGCCGAACAACCGCGCCAGGTCCAGGTCGTCACGGGCCAGCAGGTGCACACCGAGATGGTCGGCTGAGTCCGCGACGGCCAGCGTGTGGTTCTGCTTCGACAAGCCCACCAAGAATCGGGGCGGGTCGATGCTCGACTGCGTGGTGAACCCGACCAGGCAACCGGCGCGCCGATCGTCGGTCTGCACGGTCACGATGAACATCGGGTAGTCCAGGAGTCCGGCGAACCTGTCGAAACCGTCCCAGCTCGAGATCACCGCACCATTCTCCTCACCCTCGACGACCTGGCACCGGTTTGGTGCCGATCTGCCGGGGTAGCCACCACCGAGTCACTCCAAACTGAGGGGAGCACAGCTGTGAAAGCCGTTACCTGGCACGGTTGGCGGGACGTGCGGGTTGACACCGTGCCCGACCCGAAGATCGAAGAGCCCACCGACGCGATCATCGAGGTGACCTCGACCAACATGTGTGGCTCAGATCTGCATCTGTACGAGGTGCTCGGCGCCTTCATGCATCAGGGTGACATCCTGGGCCACGAACCGATGGGCATCGTGCGTGAGGTCGGCTCCGGCGTCGGAAATCTGTCGGTGGGGGATCGGGTGGTCATCCCGTTCCAGATCTCCTGCGGGCACTGCTTCATGTGCGATCAGCAGCTCTACACCCAGTGCGAGACGACCCAGGTGCGCGATCAGGGGATGGGCGCGGCCCTGTTCGGTTACTCCGAGCTCTACGGTCAGATCCCCGGCGGCCAGGCGCAATACCTGCGGGTGCCGCAGGCCCAGTTCACCCATATCAAGGTGCCGGAGGGGCCGCCCGACTCCCGGTACGTCTATCTGTCGGATGTGCTACCCACCGCGTGGCAGGCCGTCGCCTATGCCGCGATCCCCGACGGCGGCTCGGTGACCGTGCTCGGGCTCGGACCCATCGGCGACATGGCGGCCCGCGTCGCCCAGCACCTTGGCTACCGTGTCATTGCCGTGGACCGGATCCGGGAACGGCTGGGCCGTGCCGAAGCTCGCGGCATCACCACGATCGACCTCAACTCGTTGGACGAGCCGGTGGGTGACGCGGTGCGATCCATGACTGACGGCCGCGGTACGGATTCGGTGATCGACGCGGTCGGCATGGAGGCCCACGGTTCGCCGGTGGCCTCGACCCTGCAGAAGATGACCGCCATGATGCCCGACGTGATCGCCAAGCCCATGATGCAGACCGCCGGTGTGGATCGGCTCGAGGCGTTCTACTCGGCGATCGACATCGTGCGCCGCGGCGGCACCATCTCGCTGATCGGCGTCTACGGCGGCATGGCCGACCCACTGCCCATGCTCACCTTGTTCGACAAGCAGATTCAGCTGCGCATGGGGCAGGCCAACGTCAAGAAGTGGGTCGACGACATCCTGCCGCTGCTCGGCGATGACGATCCTTTGGGCGTCGACGATTTCGCCACCCACGTCCTGCCGCTCGACGAAGCGCCGCACGGCTACGAGATCTTCCAGAAGAAGCGGGACGGCGCCGTCAAGATCATCCTCACGCCGTGAGCGGGCGGGCACGCGCCGAGTGAGATCGGCAAAGTCTGGGTACATCGTCTTGGTCTGGGAAGGGGGACGACCGACCGGAGAGGATTCATGACCGCACCGCGATTGCAGGCCGACCAGCGTGATGCCGCCGAAGCTCAACGCATCGTGGAAGCGGTGACCTCGGCATTCTCCGCCCGCGTGGTGGGCCAGGACCATCTGCGCGAATCGATGTCGGTGGCGCTGCTGGCCGGCGGGCACCTGCTGATCGAGAGCGTCCCCGGGCTGGCGAAGACCACCGCGGCCCGAGTGGTGGCCGAGTCGATCGATGGCACCTTCCGCCGGATCCAGTGCACGCCCGACCTGTTGCCCAGCGACATCATCGGCACCCAGATCTACGAGGCCGAACACAATTCGTTTGTCACGCAGTTGGGCCCGGTCCACGCCAACATCGTGCTGCTCGACGAGATCAACCGCTCCAGCGCCAAGACCCAGAGCGCGATGCTGGAGGCCATGGAGGAACGCCAGACCACGATCGCCGGCGTCGAATATCCCATCCCTGAACCGTTTCTCGTGATCGCCACGCAGAATCCCGTCGATCAGGAAGGCACCTATCCGCTGTCGGAGGCCCAGACCGATCGGTTCATGCTCAAGGAGATCGTGGGCTACCCCTCGGTCGAGGACGAAGTCGAGATCGCCGCCCGGATGGATGCCGGGCTCTACGATCGCGGTCACCGCGCCGCTCCCGTCGTCACCATTGACGACATTCGTCGCGCCCAGGGCATCGTGCGGTCGGTGTATCTCGATCGGGCCCTGGTCGAGTACGCCAGCCGACTGGTCGGCGTCACCCGCGAACCGGGGCAATACCTTCCGGCGAACCTGGCGCGGGTGATCGAGTACGGGGCCAGCCCGCGAGCCACCCTCGCGTTCTGCCGGACGGCCCGGGCCCTGGCGGTGCTGCGTGGCCGCGACCATGTGGTGCCCGACGACATCGCCCGGTTGGCCCATCGTGTGCTGCGCCACCGCCTGATCCTCGGTTTCGAAGCGGCCACCGCCAGGATCACCCCAGACGTCGTCGTCGATGCGGTGTTGCGTGCGGTCCAGGTCCCCTGAGGCCGCGATGGGAAAGTATCTGGACTCGGCCAAGGCGTACATCGGTCGCGACGCCGCGGGGTTGCTCGAGGGCGGCCGCTACGCCCTGGTGCACACTCGCAGCCTGGAATTCGACGAGCTGCGCCCCTACGTTCCGGGCGACGATGTCCGTGACATCGACTGGAAGGCCACCGCCCGGTCCGGGCACACCCTGATCAAACGGTTCGTCTCCGAAAAGCACCACAAGGTACTGGTGGTCGCCGACGCCGGACGCAACAGCTGCGCACTGGCGCCCTCAGGTGAACTGAAAAGGACCGTGGCGCTGCACACCATCGGCGCGATCGGGCTGATGACCCTGCCGCGCTCCGACGAGATCGCGATGGTGCTCGGGGACCGGCGAGGTAACGTCGACATCCGGCTGCGCCGCGGGGAAACCCACATCGAACGCATGCTGCACCGGTACCACGACCACGCCACCGACCATCCCGGTCCCAGCGACATCCGGGTACAGCTCGAATGGGTCGCCAGCCACTACCGGCACCGACTGCTGATCTTCGTGGTGTCCGACGAACCCGAGGTCGACGAGCGGCTGGCCGACGTGCTGGGTTCCCTCACCGCCCGCCACGACGTGCTGTGGGCATTGGTCGGCGACATGCCCGCGGTGGGCGCGCCATCCGACGGCGCACGCGGCTACGAGATCGCCGATGGCCGGCCGATCCTGACCGGCCTGGACGCCGACGTGGTCGAGGCCTATCGCCGTGCAGAAACCCAACGGCGCGAACGGCTTTCCGAGCTTCTCACCACCCACCGGGTACCGCACGCCCGGATTCCCGGCAGCATGCGCATCCGGGCGGCGTTGACCGCCATGACCGGGGTGTACGCCCGTGCCGGATGACTTGCTGCGTTACGTGACCGGGCCGACGCCCTACTCGTCGGTGTGGCTGTGGATCGCGATCGGTCTGATCCTCGTGCTGTGCGCCTGGTACGGCGCCGTCTTCGTGTTGACTGCGCCCGGGCGCGCGGTAGGAGACCTTCCCCTCATCGGCGCGGCCCGGGCCGAGTACCTGCGCCGCCGGTCGGCCCGGGCGGTGCGCACCATCGGAAACCGTTACCGCTCAGGTGATCTGAGCGCCGGGGCGGCGGGGGCCGCGCTCAGCCGGGAACTGCGGGCATTCGTCCAGGGCGCCACCGGAGTGCGGGCCCGCTACCTGCAGATCGACGCCATTGCGGACAGCGACGCCGCACCGGCTGCCCCGATCCTCGCCCAACTCACCGATATTCAGTTCAACCACCGCTCCACGCTGGATGCCGGGACGGTCAGCGATCAGGCCGAGGAGTTGATCCGCGGATGGACCTGATCTGGTGGGTGGTGGCGATCGCCGGGTGTCTGGCCCTGGCCGGGTGCGTGGGTGCGGCCCTGTGGCTGAAGGAATCAGGCCCCGACGATCTCAGACCGCTGGCCAACACCCGACGTCTGACCCGGTTGCCCGAGTACGTGCGGGCCGCGCGACGACGCATGGTGTCGGCCGTCGTCGCGATCGTCATGTTGACAGTCGCGTTCGCGGCGGCCGTCCTCGTGGCGGCCCGTCCCACCGGACTTCCGTCGTGGGCCCGTAGCACCGCGGTGGCGGCACCGGAGGACATCATGGTCTGCGTCGGCGGACCCGCGACCGACCCGGCGGTCAACGCGACATTGCAGTACTTCGGCGAACGGATCCCCTCGTTCGGCACCGCCCGGATCGGGTTGACCTCGGCGAACCGACGGGTGCTTCCGCTCACCCGCGACTACCAGTACGCGGCAGGCCAATTCGCCGCCGCCGCCCGCGGCGATGGTGCCGATCCGCTGGTCACCCCGGTCGCCTATGTCGACTACTCCGCGAATGTGACGGACGTGTTGGCCTTGTGCCTGACCGGCTTCCCGTCTTTCGAAGAGGCCTCGGCGCAACGCCGTTCGATGATCTATGTGGGTCCGGAGACCCTGCCCGGCAAGTCCACGCCGTTGTTCACCGAGGGCAGGTTGCGCGACCTGGCGGTCAATGCCGGCATCCAGGTCAACGCCATCACCCCGGGAACCGGGGAGGGCGCCGTGGCAGCCTTGGCGCGCAGCACCGGCGGACGGTGGTACGGACCTACGGACGTCGAGGCACATCTGACCGAGATCCGTGACCATCCGCCGCAGGCCGGACCGACCGGTGACAGCGCGGCGACGAAATCCGCGGAGACGCCGGGGATCCCGGTGCTGGCCGCACTGCTGGCGTTGGCGGTGCTGTGGTGGTGGCCGGCGGTGATGCGACGATGAGTTTCGAGCCGATCCTGCCGCCGCTGCTGCTCGCGGCGCTCGCGGTGGTGCTCGTCGTGGCTCGTGCCGTGACGTTCCCACAGGTACGGGCACAGGCCGACGGTTGGCCTGCGGTGTGGCGCTGGTCGGCGCTGACCGCCGCCGGGCTGTTGCTCCTCGTGGCCGGTCTCGGTCCGGTGGTCGGCGGAACCCGCGACACCGTGCCCCGGCCCGCGGGTGACCGTGACCCGAGCATCTTCGTGATCCTCGACCGGTCGCCGGAGATGACACAGCCCGGCCCCGACGGACGCTCGGCGATGTCGGTCGCGCGCGCGGACGTCGCCGCCCTGATCGATCGCTATCCGGATGCCCGTTTCGCGCTGATCGGGTTCACCGACCGGCCGAGTGTGGTGTGGCCGCTGTCGGCCGATACGTGGAGTTTGCACCCGGTGCTCTCGGCCGTGGACGCGTATCCGGCGAGACCGGATGCCCCGGATGCCAATGTCGGCGCCGCCGCCAGTGTGCTGCGCTACCAGTTGATCAGCGCTGCAGCGCAGTTCCCGCGGGCGCAGAACCTGGTCTTCTATCTGGGTGCCGGTGCGCCGGAATCCCAATCCCCGCAACGAGAATTCCAGTTGCCCGAGGGCAGTGTAAACGGCGGGGCGGTGCTGGGATACGGCACCGCCGGGGCGCAGGCGCTGCGCGGGGTGGCCGACCAGATCGGGGTGCCGTACGTGTCGCGTGACGTCGGCACGCCGTTGGACGTTGCCCTGCCCGACGATGCCGCACCGGAGCAGGCGCCTGAGACAGCCCGGGATCGCGCCGGCGTGGAGTTGTACTGGGTCTTCGCCGCAGCGGCGGGGCTGCTGATCCTGGTCGAGCTCTATCTCGTGCTGCGGGAGTTCCGTCGCACGCAGTCGATCGACGTGGGGCCGCGGTCATGAACCCGTTGCGGCGCAGGTTGCTGCTGTACTCCGCCCCGGTGGTGCTGGTCCTGCTCATCGCGATCGTCAAGCTGTTGTCTGTGGTGGTGATCGGCCATTCGGCGGTGTCGAGTTTCGCCGATCGCGACACCGACGCCCTGGCACGCGAGGTGTCGAGGCTGCAGGTGCTCAATGTCGTCGAGCCCGGCAAGGCGGACTCGGCCGCGGGTGCGCTGGCGGTCCTCGAAGACCGGCTCGCCGACGCCGACCGTCACTTCAGCGCCGCGGTGGAATCGCTGGATGGCACTGAATCCTGTTCGGCCAGGGTGAATCTCGAACTCGTGCGGGAAACGCTCGGTGACCGTGCCGCCGCGGTGTTCGACCTCCAGACGGCGGTGGCCCACTATCTCGGTGCGCGAGAAGTGGTGGAGCGGGCCGAAGCGGGGTGCTTCGCCGGCAACACCGACCCCGACCCGGATCGCCGAGGTGTACGCGAGGAGGCCTCGGCCCGGTTGAACGGCAAGATCGATGCGGCGAGCGTCGCACCGCCGCCGGTGACACCACCGCCCCCCGCGGCACCGGCACCCGCTCCGCCACCGGGATCGGCGGGGGCGGCCGACCCACGGTCACCGAACCGCCTGGATCCCACCACCGGTGACCCGCTGGACCGGCTGCAACAGATCCTGCGTGACGCGGCCACCGGCTAGATTCACCTGAGTCGGGTCAACACGAGGGAACGGGATGGCTGTGGCAGACGGGTTGTCTGCGCGTGAGGCGAAGCGCCTGCAGACGCGTGAGCGGTTGATGGGTGCGGCGATCGCGGAGTTCAAGCGGGCCGGGATGGCCGAAGCGGATGTCGGCACGATCGTGAAGGCGGCCGGCGTCGCGCACGGCACGTTCTTCTTCCACTTCCCCACCAAAGAACATGTGCTGCTGGAACTCGAACAGCGCGAAGAGGAACGTATCGCCAAGCAGTACGCGCAGTTCCTCAAGAAGCCGCACACGCTGGAGGACGGTCTGCGCGAGTCCATGCGCCTCGTGGTCGGCCTGGAGCGTCGGCTCGGCGATGTCCTGTTCAAAGACTTTCTGGCCCTGCACTTCTCGCAGACCCGTCCGCCGGTGCCGGACAGCCAGGAACATCCGGTGATCTCCCACGTGGCCCAGGAGATCGAGCTGGCCCAGCAGCAGGGCGAGGTGGCCGCCGACGTCAACCCGTGGAACAGCGCCGTGTTCTTCCTGCTCGGCTTCTATGCGCTGTTGATCACCACCAACGACTGGCCCACGCGAGACGCCCTGCTGGAGGACTACGTGATCAGGACCATGCGCAGCATGGCGCCGTAACACCGCCCGCAGGGGCCCCTGTCGAGCCGTCGTTTCATTGACTATAGTCAGTCAACAACACGCCACGGCTCGCTTGGAGGACCCTTGAATCTGCCGACCACCAACACGCGCAAGCGTGGCCCGTCGGCGGCCGATCAGATGGCCGATCACGACGAGCTGTCCCGGCTTGCTCAGCGGCAGGCCGACAAGTGGTTGATCGTCGGGTCTCTGCTGATCGGCAGTGCGGTCCTCGGCATCGTCGGGTTGCCCATCTTCCTGCGCGGCGTGTGGCTGCTGCGCCAAGCCCAGCGCGAGGGCCTGTCGGTGCGGCCGATGATGGTCACCCTGCTCGGTTACCTCGTCATCATCGATGCCGCCATCAACGCCGTCGGGTGGTCACTCGACCTCGTCGGCAACCACACGATCCTGGGCCGGGTCCTGCTTGTGGGCTGGGGATATATGTTCGATGCCGGATATTTCTGGCACTTCAACGAGCTGTGGGTCGGCGGCGCGGCCGGGCCGGGGGAGAAGGCCTGGGAGGTCGCTCTCATTCTCACGGTGTTCACCATGCGCATCGCTGCGGGCATCGGGTTCTTGCAGATGAAGCGCTGGGGTCAGCAGTGGATGATCGTCACCTGCTGGATGGGCGTGGTGATCTGGTGCGGCTACGTGTTCAACATGACGATGTTCGCCGACGTCCGCTACGCCGGGGTGATCTTCCCGGTGATCGGGTGGTGGCTCTACGACATCTTCTACATCACGCCGTTTCTGGCCATTCCGTATCTGCACACGGTCAACCGCGAAATCTTCACCGACTGACCGCATATCACTGACCACAGTCAGCACAATTCGAAGAAGGGGGCTTCATGCTCTGGGAGATCTGCCGCTACATCGGTGCCTGGGGTGGCACCGCGCTGATCATCTGGTTCTGGTACTGGATGTTCTCCAACATCGGCACGTTCTGAGTCGATGCCTGACAACGACGCGATCGCGGTCGAACGCAGCTGCGCCCTGACCGCCGTCGCCCTCAGCGCAGGAAGACGTGAGGGCGTGCGGCTGGTCACCGGTGAGCAGCGCAGTTTCGGACTGAACGCGGCGCTCGACTTTGTCCTGGTGCCGTTTCCGGCGAGGGATCCGGCCTGGACCCGACGTTCGCTGACCTGCGGGGTGGCCCTGCAATGCGCGCCGTCCAAAGAGCGGCTGCTGCATTACCGGCTGGGTGAACTGTCCGGTCGCGAACTGCGGGCGCTGAGCCTGGTCGAAGCCGGGGTGGCCCTGGGGTGGGTCGCCGAGAGCTGGCCGGGGCTGGTGCCCGAGATCCGAAGGCTGCTCCCGCAACTGGAGGCCACCGACGCGGAGATGTCGGCCGTCGACATGCTGGACGGCGCGGTGCGTCTGGCCCGCACCGGGACGGTGCCCGACCCCGATCCGCTGTTGGGCCGACTACCGGTCGCCTACACGGCCCCGGCGGGGTTGGCCGACGGGCTTCGCCGGCGGTTCGGCCGGATGCCGTGGACGAGTACCCAAAAGCGTTTGCCCCGGCCATATTCCGTGCCGGTCGGGGGTGACGGTGGGGTGCGCAATCCCAACCTGCCGCCGCCGAGTCGCCCGCAGGACAACGACCTTGACGTCACTCCGGAGCACCGGCCGGGGATTCCGTATCCGGAATGGAACGCCTGGACGGACAGTTTCCTGCACGATCACGTCGCCGTCGTCGAACATGCCAAGCCGCCACGCAGCCGCACGTCGGTGCCGGTTCCGGCCGATCTGCGGGCCTGGTTCGCCGAGCACACCCATCGCGCGATGACCGATCGCCTGGAGGACGGGTCCGACCTCGACGTCGATTCCTATGTCCGCCACCACATCGACGTGGTCACTGGAGAAGCCGGCGAGCCCAGGGTCTTCCGGGAACTGCTGCCCAGCAGCCGCGACGTGTCCACCGCGCTGCTGCTCGACGGCAGCTCCTCGCTCGGCGTACACGGTGGCCGGATCTTCCGGCTGGAACTGGCCTGCGCCGACGCGTTGTCGCAGGCGATGACGCGGGCGCGCGAACGCCACGGCATCTTCGTGTTCACCGGCAACACGCGCCATCGGGTGGAAGTCCAGTGCCTCAAGGACTTCGAGGACCGCCGGTTTGTCCCGCCCAGTGCGGCCGGCCTGGTCACCGGCGGCTACACCCGTCTCGGTGCGCCGCTGCGACATTTGACCAGTCGGCTTCTGGCCCAACCGTCGGAGCGGCGGCTGCTCATCGTGATCGGCGACGGGCTGATCTCCGACGAGGGTTACGAGGGCCGCTACGCCTGGGCCGACACCGCGCACGCGGTCGAGGAGGCCAACGAGGCCGGCGTCGCCGTGTACTACGTCGGCGTCGGGCCCACCCGCGTCGACCCGCTGCCGGAAGTGTTCGGGCCGAGGCGTTCTCAACGGATCCGCCGTGTCGAGGAGCTGCCACGGGTGCTTGCCCACGTCCATCGCGAACTGGTCGCCTGCTGAGGAGCAGAACATATGAGTAGTGATACGTATTTCGCCAACGGCAACGAGGTCCAGCTGTTCGAGCAGGCCTACGCCCGGCAGATCCCGGTGATGCTGACCGGGCCGACCGGCTGCGGCAAGACGCGGCTGGTCGAACACATGGGCTCGTTGTTGCAACGCCCGGTGGTGACGATCAGCTGCCATGACGACCTCACCAGCTCGGACCTGGTGGGCCGGTTCATGGTCACCGGAGGCGATGTGGTGTGGACCGACGGCCCGCTGACCCGCGCGGTCAAGGCCGGTGCCATCTGCTACCTCGACGAGGTGGTCGAGGCCCGGCACGACTCGCTGGCCATCCTGCATTCGCTCACCGACCATCGTCGTGCTCTGTATCTCGACCGGGCCGGAGAAGTTGTGCGGGCGCCGGAGACCTTCATGTTGGTGTGCTCGTACAACCCGGCCTACCGCAGCTCGCTCAAGGAGCTCAAACCCTCCTTCCGGCAACGGTTTGCCACGTTGCCGATGACCTACCTGCCCCCGGACCGCGAAGCCGAGGTGATCGTCGCCGAGACCGGAGTGGGACGCGACACCGCGGCCCGGCTGGTGGCGTGCGCGACCGCGATCCGCAGCGCCGACGCCGCGTTCCATTTCGAACCGCCCTCGACGCGGGTGCTGGTGACGGCGGCGCAGCTGGTCGCCGAGGGCGCCTCCGAACTCGACGCGGCCGAGGCGTGTGTGCTGGCCCCGCTGAGCACCGACGGGGCGATCAACGACGGACTACGCGAGGTGGCGGCGGCCGGCCTGCTCGACAGTTCCGGCAAACCAGGAGAGGGAGTCTGATGAACGAGCAAGAACGAAAGCGCAAGCGGGCGTTGATCGTCCTGCAGGTGGTCATCTACGGCTACCTGTTCGCGATGTTCTGCATTCAGATGTACATGTCGTTTACCCGAGGCTGGTGGGAATTGTGAGCGCACCGCTGTCCCAACAGGATTCGGTGACGCTCGAGGATCATCACGAGCAGTCCCGGCTGGCCCAGCGCCGCGCCGACAAGTGGATGATCGTCGGGGCGCTGTTGATGGGCATGTGGATCCCCGGTCTGATCGGATTCCCGATCTTCATGCGCGGGGTGTGGCTGCAGCGGCAGGCTGCCCGCGCCGGGTTGTCGGTGCGCCCGATGATCGTCACCCTGATCGGTTATCTCGTACTGATCGACGGCGCCCTCAACAGCCTGGGCTGGGCGCTGGACCTGGTGGCCAACCACACTCTGATCAACCGGGTACTGATGGTCGGCTGGGGCTACATGTTCGACGCCGGATACTTCTGGCATTACAACGAACTGTGGATCGGCGGGGCGGCCGCACCGGGCGAGAAGTCCATGGTCTTCGGGATGATCCTGACCGTCTTCGCGATGCGCTGCGCGGCGGCGATCGGCTTTCTGCAGATGAAGCGCTGGGGCCACCAGTGGATGATCGTCACCTGCTGGATGGGCGTCCTCATCTGGTGCCTCTACGTGTTCAACATGACGATGTTCGCCGACGTCCGCTACGCCGGGGTGATCTTCCCGGTGATCGGTTGGTGGCTCTACGACATCTTCTACATCACGCCGTTCCTGGCCATCCCGTACCTGCACACGGTCAACCGCGAAATCTTCACCGACTGAACAACTCTGAGGAGCACATGGTGTCGATCCCTACAGACAGCACAGAAAGCACGGACCTGCCCCCGGGCACCACGCCGTACTACGCGAACATGCACAAATGGATCAAGCGCGCCGTGCTGGTGTGCTTGGTGGCCCTGGTCGTGGAAGGCGCGTTCACGTTGCCGTTCATGGCCGTCTACTACGGCTATCCCACGCTGAGCATGACCGAGATCTGCAGCGAGCTGCTCAAGGTCCGCTACTCCGATGACACGCTGGAGTGCAAGCACCCCTACCCGATGCTCGGGCCGCCGGAAGGGGCCGAGGGTAAGGACACCGCACGTGACGAGTGGGGTATCCAGCCGACACCCAAATACGACCGGCTGGGCTTCCGCGAATTGGTGCGCCGTCACGAGGAACGTCTGGCCCGCCAAGCCCAGGCCCAGGAGCAGGGGGCTAGCTAGATGCCGAAATCTGCCGAGGAGCACGCGCGCAACTGGGATCTGCGTCACGAGGACTTCCACGACCACGATCTGCTGTACGAGGTGTATTCGGTGATGCGGCAACAGGCACCGATCGCCCACACGGCCGCGCCGTTCTTTCCCACGGACGGCGCCTGGGTCGCGCTCGGCTACGACGAGTGTTATCGGATCGCGCAGGACTGGCAGCACTTCTCGAGTAATCCGACGCCCGAGGGGGCCCGCCAGGCCGGCGGCGATCTGGTGATCACGCTCGACCCCCCGCGGCAGCAGAAGTTCCGGAAGGTGCTCAACCCGTACTTCTCCCCGGCCCGGATGAAGGCGCTCACGCCGCAGATCCGGGCCGAAACCGACCTGCTGATCGACGGTTTCATCGAGCAGGGTGTGGGCGACCTGGCCCAGGTGGCCTGGCAGCAACCCGGCGTCGTGTTCTTCAAATACCTGCTTGGGATGCCGGTCGGCGACGTCCCGTTGTGCCTCGATCTGGTCGACGCGGCCCTCAACGGTGACACCGAGCAGGACCGGATGATGGCGTGGGGCGGGTTGTATCAGCACGTGCACGATGCGGTGTCCGCCCGCGCCACCGCACCGGGCGGCGACGACATGATCGACGTGCTGCTGCATGCCGAGATCGACGGTGACCCGTTGCCGTTCAACGATATCGTGGCCAACGCCATCCTGCTGGTGCAGGCCGGCCTCGAAACAACGGCCAGCGCAATGTCTTTCGCATTCCACTACCTGGCCACGCACCCTGCCGAGCGTGATCGGCTGATCGCCGAGCCCGAGATCCTGCCCCGGGCGGTCGAGGAGTTCATCCGGTTCGCGGGATCGATCCACAGCCTGCCCCGTACCGTCGCCGGGGACGTCGAGTTGGGCGCACACCGGTTCGCTCCGGGGGACACGGTCCTGCTGAACTACGCCGCGGCCAATCGTGATGCCGCACAATTTCCCGATCCTGACCGCTGCGTGCTGGATCGTTCGGCCAACCGTCATCTCGGATTCGGCGCCGGCGTGCACCGGTGTCTGGGTTCCAATCTGGCTCGCCTCGAGTTCGCCATCGGCCTGGAGCAGGTCCTGGCCCGGATGCCCGACATGGCGTTGGACCCCACCGACTCCGCGGTGTTCCACGGCAACTCCGTGACGCGTGGCTACCGCCGGATCCCGGTGGTGTTCACCGGTGGGGAGCCCTCGACTGTGTTGCGGGGACCTAACGATTCGGTGGTGTCTCGGAGTTGACGCCGCGATAACCGGCAAAGCCGTGGTTCAGTGGTAACCGATGTCTGGTGCCTGGTTCTCGCGTTGCTGTACCTCCGCTGCAGCGGCGGCGGGCGTCATGTTGCTCGCCGTGGGCGTGCCCTGGGCCTCGGCCGCTCCGGCGGCTCCGGCCAGTGACGCGCGGGGATACCTCGACTCCACGGCGCGGTGTGACAGCGCGGATGCCACCGTGCTGTTCGGCAGCACCGACGCCTCCCGGGTGGCGATCTGTTCGGTGTCCGACGGCAAATACGAGTATCGCGGGGTGCGGCTACGCGACGGCGCCAAGCTGATCGTGCCGGCCACCCGCAACGACGACGGTGCGTTCCTCGTCGACAACGCCGGCATCGAGTACCTCGTCACCTCCAAGTCGCTGGTGGTCAGTGCCGCCGAGAAGGTGATCCGTGAGGAGGCGATGGTCGACTTCCACCGCCCCGGGGCACCGCAAACTGCGGCGACCCCCACCCGGACCACTCCGCTGCCCCCGCCATTGGCCGCCGAGGTGGGTGGCAGCGGCAGCAGCCGCCGCTGACTGCCTGACCAGAGCGGATGCCCGTCCGGTTGAGCCCGGTGGATGAAAATGATAATCATTAACGGCATGCGCACGTGTTCGGCATCGTTGGCGGCGGATCTGGATCAACTCCGCCGCGGTACGACATGTCTTTCCGTCCCACTCGTCGACGACGTCGTGCAGGTCGGCATCGGCGGTGACTTTCCCACCACGACCCTCGCGGTCCGCGTCACGGCATCGTCGGTGCGGGTTCGGCGGCTGGACGGGCGCCGGCTGCAGGTGCACATCGTCGAGGACTGGGCCGGGCCCACCGCACCTGGTGTGGCAACGGCGGTCTTCGCGCAACCGGTCGATGTGGTGGTGCTCGAACGGTGCGCCGGGCGCTGGACGCCCGGGGCGGGCGCGGAGATCGCCGACCGGGTGAACCTCCAGCGGTTCATCGGCACGCTGGCCCGCTTCGCCCTGGCCAAGCAGCGCGGTGCCGGTCGCGTCGATCAGGCGGGTGCGGCGTAAGTCGGATCGTCCGCGATCAGCCCAGCGAGCGGTGCAACTCCAGGGTGGCCGCGACGGCGTTGGCCGCCTCGGCGCCCTTCTTCACGAAGTGCCTGGTGAAGTAGCCGATGTGCTCGTCGTGCTCATGAAAGTGGTGCGGCGTGAGCACCACCGAGAACACCGGCACGTCGGTGTCGAGTTGCACGCGCATCAGCCCGTCGATCACCGCGGTGGCCACGAAATCGTGGCGGTAGATCCCGCCGTCGACCACCAGACCGGCCGCCACGATGGCCTGATAGCGCCCGGTCAGCGCCAGACGCTTTGCGGCCAGCGGTATCTCGAACGCGCCGGGCACCTCGAAGAACTCGAGGGCATCCGCCGCGAAGCCATGGGTGCCGATCTGTTCGGTGAATCCCTCGCGCGCCTTGTCGACGATGGCGCGATGCCAGGTGGCTTGCACGAACGCGATCTGCGTGGCGTCAGACATGTGGCGACGCTATCGCACGCCGAGGTAGGCGTCAGCCCAGGCACCGATGATCCGGCCGGCCCGTTTGGCCTGCCCGGGCCCGGTCAGCAGATGCTCGGAGCCTTCCAGCGAGACGAAGCTGCGTGGGTGCCGGGCGGCGCGGAAGATGTCGCTGGCGTTCTTTATGCCGACGGTGTTGTCGGTGGGGGAGTGCAGGATCAGCAGCGGCAACTTGAGGGTCTTGATCTTGTCGAGCAGCTGTGCGGCCCGGACATCTTCGACGAAGGCGCGTTTGAGGGTCAGCGTCTTACCGCCGACCATCCATTGGCCGCTGCCTTCGGCCAGCACCTGCTCGATGACGGCGTCGTACTGGTGCTCGACATGGGTCGGATCGAACGGCGCACCCACCGTCACGACAGCCCGCACGCCAGGGGCCTGCCGGGCGGCGGCGATGGCCGCGGCGCCGCCGAACGAGTGCCCGATCAACAGATCGGCCGGGGTTCCGCGGTCGGCCATGAATGTGCAGGCCGCGACGATGTCGTCGACCTTGACGGTGAACGAGCCGTCACCCCAGTCACCCTCGGAATCCCCGAGGCCCAGGGCGTCGAAGCGCAGCATCCCGATGCCGTCACTGGCCAACTGTTTGCAGATGCGCGCGGCCGCCGGAGAGTCCTTTCCCAGCGTGAAGCCGTGGGAGAACACACCCCAGCCGCGCACCGGCCCGTCGGGCCGGTCGATCACGCCGGCCAATGTCGGGCCCGTCGAACTGGGGAAGGTGACGCGCTCAGCCATGCCGGAGGTTTACCACGAATACTCCTCAGGCCGTCGAGGGTTCGACCCGAGCTGCCCCGTTGCCGACGCGGCTCCGTAGGGTGGCAAGGTGCCGTTGAACACCATCGCGCTGGAACTCGTGCCCCCGAACGTCGAGCGGGGCGCTCAGTACGCCGTTGACGAGGCCCGCAAGGTACTGGCGTTGTCCGCCGAGGTGGGTATCGAGGGACGGATCCGCCACGTCATGATCCCCGGGATGATCGATGAGGACGACGATCGTCCCGTCGAGATGAAGCCGAAGATGGACGTGCTCGATTACTGGTCGATCATCCGGCCCGAGCTGCCCGGCCTGCACGGGCTGTGCACACAGGTCACGTCGTTTCTGGGTCGTGAGGCGCTGGGCAAGCGCCTGACCGATCTCAGCGGCGCCGGCTTCGACGGCATCGCCTTCGTCGGCGTGCCCCGGACGATGAAGGACGGCGAGGGCGAGGGCGTCGCACCCACCGACGCCCTGTCGATCTACGAGGAGCTGGTGCCCAACCGCGGCGCGATCCTGATCCCGACCCGCGACGGCGAGCAGGGCCGGTTCAACTTCAAGTGCGACCAGGGCGCCACCTACGGGATGACGCAGTTGCTGTACTCCGACGCCATCGTCGGCTACCTGCGCGACTTCGCCAAGGCGAGCGACCACCGGCCCGAGATCCTGTTGTCCTTCGGTTTCGTGCCGAAGATCGAGACCAAGGTCGGGCTGATCAACTGGCTGATCCAGGATGCGGGCAATCCGGCCGTGGCCGCCGAGCAGGAATTCGTCAGCCGCATCGCCGGGCTGGAGCCGGCCGAGAAGCGTCGGCTCATGCTCGACCTGTACAAGCGGGTGATCGACGGGGTGGCCGATCTCGGTTTCCCGCTGAGCATCCACTTCGAGGCGGCCTACGGAGTCTCGAAGCCCGCCTTCGAGACCTTCGCCGAGATGCTGGAGTACTGGGCGCCGGATCGGGTTTAGCGCGCCGGGCCTAGAGGTCCAGCACGAGCCGGCCGGATTGGGGTCCGGCCCGCGAGACGCAGACCAGCATCTGACCGAGTTCGCGTTGCTGATCGGTCAGGAGGGTGTCGCGATGGTCGACGTCACCGGCGAGTACCCGCTGAACACAGGTGCCGCAGAAGCCTTGTTGGCACGAGTAACCCACGTCGGGCAGGGTGTCGCGCAAGGCGGCCAGCGTGCTCTGGTTCGCCCCGACCCGCACGACCCTGGCGCTGCGGGCCAACTCGACGTCGAATGGCGCGCCGTCGGCGACCGGCACCGGTGAGAACCGCTCGACGTGCAGTTCGGTGCCGGAGCCTGCAGGCAGCCCGCGGCGAACACAATCCACCATCGACGGGGGACCGCACAGGTATACCGCCGTCCGCCCGTCCACTCCATCGAGGAGTTCCCCGGCTGTCACGCGCCCGTGTTGTTCGGTGGTGTGCACCCGCACCGGGTCTCCGCACGCCAAGAGCTCGTCCAGAAACGGCAGGTTCTCCCGCCGACGGCCGACGAAGCGCAACGACCACGGCACGCCGACGCGCTCGGCGAGCCGGATCATCGGCAGGATCGGGGTGATACCGATCCCGCCGGCGATGAAGTGCAGCTTCTCGGCCCGTGATGCCGAACCCGGTACCGGCATCATGAATGCGTTTCGCGGATCGCTGATCTCGACGACCGCGCCGACACCGAGTTCGTGTACCTCCACCGAAGCGCCACCGCCCGAGGGAATTCGGCGCACCGCGATCCGGTACTCCTGTGTGCGTTGCGGATCTCCGCACAGCGAGTAGTGCCGGGTGCGACCGGACGGCAGGTGAACAACGATGTGTGCGCCCGGGTGCCACGCGGGCAGCGGCGTGCCATCGCCCACCGCCAAGGTGAGTTCGACGACCGAGCCGTCGGGCGCCACGCTGCGTCGACCCACCACCGACACGGTCCGGCGGTCCACGGCCCGGCCCAGCTCGGGCAGTTCGTGATTCCCACCGAGACGCATCACCACCGAGACGAAATGGGACACCGCGGTGCCGGCCAACCGGGTGAACAGGTCTGGGCGTACCGCCCGGTGCAGACCCGGCGGCGGTGCACCGGTATAGGGCTTGAGCAGGCGCCGCGACGGGTCAGCCATGGCCGGCCCGAGCCGCCGGCGAGGCGGCCAGATACGCCACCGCTTGGGCCGTCACACCCTCGTCGGCCGGGTCGTAATCACGGCGCAGGAACCGCAGCCCCGAACGGACCATGAAGCCCGCGGTCGGGACGGTGCCCCGCTTGCCGGAGGCGCGTAGCTTCCACAGCATTCGCAGGTATCCGAGATTGGGCAACGCCGGATCTTCGTGGATGAGGAACTTCGTGCCACGCAGCAGCAGCGCGAAGAACACCACACTGACCAGCACGCCCGACACGGCTTGCGCGACGTAGTCCATGCCGAAGTACCTGGCCACGTTGTAGGAGACGTGACGGTGCTCGACCTCCTCTGCCCCGTGCCACCGGTACAGATCGCACAACACCGGATCGACATCCATCTCGTCCCAGTCGTTGTTCAGCGCCCAATGCCCCAGCACACCGGTGAAATGCTCTGCGGCACAGAGGGCGTGGGTACCTGAGGAGAGTGCCTTGCGCCGATCCGGGCCCGTCGCCCGGTCCAGCCGCGCGTCGAACTGGCCGGCAACCCATTCCAGTTGGCGGTAGAACGGCTGCGGATCGATGCCATGGCGCCGGACATAGGCCACCAGAACGTCGTCATGGGTCTTGGCGTGCACCGCTTCCTGACCGATGAAGCCGACGATCTCGGCCCGCAACTGCTCATCGCGGACATACTCCAGCGCATCGCGAAGCAGTCTGCTGAACCAGCGCTCGGCCACCGGCAGAAAGAGGTTGAGCGACGTGACGACGTGCGAGCCGTACGGGTCTCCGGGAATCCAATGAAGCGGTGCGGTATCCCAGCGGAACTGCACCTGCCTCGGCCGCAGCGCGACCTCCTCGGGCGCGAAATCGTCCACTGGGCCGGCAACGGCCCGATGTTCTGGCTGCAATTGATCCCCTCGGCTCGTCACGCTCATCGCCGGGACGGCGCACTTTGCCGTCCCTCAATCTCTATTCGGAGCGGTGGCCGTCACAGATGGGTTTGAGAAGAGAGTGATCCGCGAGCGCGTCGGCTCCGAATTATTTAGGTCGGGTGCG
>NZ_LZJD01000194.1:0-9312 GCF_001666875.1 Mycobacterium sp. E802 | reverse complement strand
CGGAAGCTAAGCCTGCCAGCGCCGATGATACTACCCACACGGGTGGAAAAGTAGGACACCGCCGAACACAAATTAAGTCCCGAGCCCTCCAATTTCGATTGGAGGGCTCGGGCATTTTTGTATGTGTGGACATTTTCAATTTGGTCCGAGACCAGAATTGAAAATGTCCCTTTCTCAATTGAAGAGAGCCGGCGTCGTACGGCTTTTCTCCAATGCCAACAATGTTCGTTTCCGGTCCAATCCGCCGCCGTATCCGGTGAGGCTGCCGTTCGCGCCGATGACTCGATGGCACGGCACGATGATTCCGATCGGATTGTGTCCGTTTGCCAGGCCGACCGCGCGCGACGCCCCGGGGGAACCGATTTGTCGGGCGATCTCACCGTAAGAGCAGGTCTGGCCGTAGGGAATCGTCCGCAGAGCCGCCCACACCCGACGCTGAAAGTCGGTGCCCACCATGTCGAGTTCCAGATCGAATTCGGTACGTTCGCCGGCGAAGTAGGCGGCCAGCTGGTCGACAGCGTCGGAAAAGACGGTGTCGTCGACCTCCCAACCTGCGCGGCTCGGTTCGTAGGTCTGATCGACCATGCGCAGATGCATGAGCCGTCCATCGCGGCCGGCCAAGGTCAGCGGGCCGACCGGACTGTCCACGGTGCGGCATTGCAGCGTCGTCATGACTTCTCCTGTTGATTGTGTGGGGGCCAGTCGTTCACCGCGTGGTCCAGTGTGGTCCACAGGTGTTGCGTCGCATACGCGCGCCACGGTCTCCATCGGGTGCTGTGTGCGATCAGCTCCTCGGCAGGCAGCCCGAGGTGACCGGCCGCGGCGCGGACCCCGAGATCCGTGGCGGGGAATGCGTCGGGATCTCCGAGGCCACGCATGGCGATCACCTCGGTTGTCCACGGGCCCACCCCGGGAAGCGCGAGCAACTGTTCGCGTGCCCGGTCCCAGTCGCAGCCGGGATCGAGGACCAGGTCACCATCGGCGATCGCGTGGATCAGTGCGGCCACCGTGCGCCTTCGGGCCGCCGGCATGGCCAGATGCGCGGGATCGAGATCGGCAAGATCGGTGACGCTCGGAAACACGTGCGTCAGGCCACCGCCCTCGTCGCCGATTGCGGTTCCATAGCCGGCGACGAGCCGGCCCACATGGGTACTCGCGGCCTTGATCGACACTTGCTGACCGATCACCACCCGCAGTGCCAGTTCGGATTCGTCGACCGTGCGGGGAACGCGTTGTCCCGGTGCCTTGTCCACCACCGCGGCCAGTGTCGAATCCGCTTGCAGCGCCTCCACCACGGCCTCGGGATCGGCATCGAGGTCGAGCAGGCGGCGACACCGCGCGATGGCGGCCGAGAGGTCGCGGAAGTCGTCGAGGACCAGCTGGCAGCGGACATGGTCGGGTTGAGGCGTCAGGCCGACGACGCCGGGGCCGTGTGGCAACCGTAGGGTGCGCCGGAACTGGCCGTCACGCACCTCCTCCAGACCCGGCACGGCGCTGGCCGCCAGATGGCCGAACAGCCCTTCGTATGCGAAGGGAGTCCGTACCGGCAGACGCAACGACAACACTCCGGGGGTGGCTGAGGAGTCGGCCGCGAACCGGCTGCGAGACCTGGCCCTCAGCTGGGTCGGCGTCAAGTCGCACACCGCCCGCACCGTGTCGTTGAATTGTCGGATACTGGCGAACCCCGCGGCGAAGGCCACGTCAGAGAACGGCAATTCGGTGGTCTCGATCAGCACCCGGGCGGTCTGCGTGCGTTGGGCGCGGGCCAACGCCAGGGGGTTGGCGCCCAACTCCGCCTGCATGATGCGTTGCAATTGCCGGCTCGTGTAGCCGACCCGGGCGGCCAGCCCCGTCACTCCCTCGCGATCCACGGTGCCATCGGCGATCAACCGCATACAGCGGGCGACCACGTCGGTACGGACGTTCCACTCCGGGGATCCGGGCGAAGCGTCGGGGCGACAGCGTTTGCAGGCCCGGAACCCGGCTGCCTGAGCGGCGGCCGCCGTCGGGTAGAACCGCAGGTTGCGGGCGAACGGTGGGCGTACCGGACAGCTGGGACGGCAATAGATGCCCGTCGTGAGCACGGCGGTGACGAACCAGCCGTCGAACCGGGCGTCCTTGGACTGCACTGCCCGATAACAGCGGTCGAAATCCTCGTGCATGGCTCCACGATGGCACGCGCGCCACCACATCACTAGCGGAAAACCGACATCGTAGTGGGAGGCGGGTCGCGGATAGACTGCAACGCGTGGCTGAACTGGTGCAGCGCTACCTGGACCAGATTCGTGCCGACCAGATCGACCGACGCGACGGCGCCCTGGCAAGCTACATCCCCGAGCTGGCCAACGTCGACCCCGAGGGCTTCGGGCTGAGCTTGTCCTCCTCGGACGGCTACGTCTACGAATCCGGCGACACCGCACGCCAATTCACGATTCAGTCGATCTCCAAGCCGTTCACCTACGCATTGGCCTTGGACCAGATCGGTCAGCAAGCGGTCGACGCGCGGATCGGTGTCGAACCGTCCGGCGAGGCGTTCAACGAGATCAGCGTCGACGACGTCACGAAGACGCCGAAGAACCCGATGATCAATGCCGGTGCGATCGCGGCGGTTTCACTGATCCCCGGCGTCGACGCGGATGAACGGTTCGACCGCATCCTCGAGTTCTACTCGATGTGTGCCGGGCGCCGCCTCGACGTCGACATGGACGTGTACGCCTCAGAGAAGGTGACGGGCAACCGCAATCGGGCAATCGCCTACATGTTGACGAGTTTCGGCGTGCTCGACGGTGACCCGGACGAGGTTCTCGACGTGTATTTCCGGCAGTGCTCGGTGAAAGTGACGAGTACCGACCTGGCCCGGATGGCCGCCACGCTGGCCCGCGGCGGGCTCAACCCGCTGACCGGCCGGCGCGTCGCCGATGCGGACGTCGTCCGGCGCACGCTCAGCGTGATGGTGACCTGCGGCATGTATGAGGCGACAGGTGACTGGGTGAGTGCGGTCGGCATGCCCGCCAAAAGCGGTGTCGGCGGCGGAATCGTGGCCGTGCTGCCCGGCCAACTCGGCATCGGTGTCTACTCGCCGCGGCTGGACTCCCGCGGCAACAGCGTGCGTGGTGTCGAAGTCTGCCGAAACCTGTCCGCACAGCTGGGATTGCATTTCCTGACCGTCAGTAGGGAGTCCTCGGCGACGCTGCGGGCCGTCTCCGACGTGAGCCCCGGCATCCGGGTGTACGAGGTCCAGGGCGACCTGTTGTTCGCCGGGGCCGAGCAGGTGCTGCGCACGGCTGAGCACGAGTGCGACGAGTACGAAGTTGCCGTGCTCGACGTCACCGCGGTCGACGACATCGACGATGCCGCGCGCGGCATGCTCACCGGGATGCGAGCGAGCCTCAGTGTCGCCGGCAAGGAGGCCTACCTCGTCGACCCCGAAGGCCGCGTGGTACCTGTCGACCGACGCGAGGACTACAACGGCATCGTGTTCAACACGGTCGAGGAGGCGGTCGACGCCGCTCGCCGGCTCGGCAGCTAGACCGGCACCGCCACCCGGGTCGGCTCGCTCAGCCCCCGCAGCGTCACCGATTCACCCAGTGTCCAACGAGCCCTTTCGGATTCGGACGCATTGGCGAGGGTGTCGGATGAGGCCACCAGGTGTCCGGGGACCTGCTTGGAGAAATCGCACAGACGTGAGGCCTCGTTGACCGGTTCGCCGATCACGGTGTACTCGAACCGTTGTTTGGCGCCGACGTTGCCCGCCACGACCTGTCCGGCCGCCACCCCGATGCCTGCCTTGAGTTCGGGCACTTCCGCCCGCAACCGTCGTGCGATCGCCCGGGCCGCCGCCAGGGCCTCGTCCTCGGCGTTGTCCAGGGACACGGGTGCGCCGAACACCGCGAGGATCGCGTCACCTTCGAACTTGTTGACCAGGCCGCGATGATTGTCGATCTCGTCGACGATGACCGCGAAGAACCGGTTGAGCAGGTCGACCACTTCGACCGCGCGGCGCGTGGCCACGAGCTGGGTGGAGCCGATGACGTCGACGAAAATCACTGCGGCGTGGCGTTCTTCGCCGCCGAGGACGGGTTTCTCCTGCTCGGCCAGCGCGGCGACCTCACGCCCGACGTGGCGGCCGAACAGGTCGCGAACGCGTTCGCGTTCGCGCAGGCCGTGCACCATCGAGTTGAATCCGCGTTGCAGCTGGCCGAGTTCGGTGCCGTCGAACACCACGAGATTGGTCTGCAGATCACCTTCCTCGACGCGGTTGAGGGCCGCACGCACCACGCGGATCGGGGTTGCGGTCAGATAGGACAGGATCCACATCAGCAGAAAGCCGAATACCAACGCGAACGAGCCGAGACCGATGACGGCATAGGCGAATTGGGTCTGGGTGAGGTTGTTCAGCGTCACGGAGAACATCGCGGCCAGCATGATGCCCACGATGGGTACGCCCGAGGAAAGGGCCCACACCACCATGGTGCGGCCCATGATGCCCGGAGCCAGCCGGACCGGCGGCGGGCCGGCCTCCAGCGCCTGCGCGGCCACCGGACGCAGGGCGAACTCGGTGAACAGGTGGCAGCTGACCGACACCACGATGCCGGGAAAGCTGATGCCCAGCAAGAACTTCGGAATGTAGTTGGTGTCGACAAGCCCGGCCAGTGTGGTCAGCAGCGCAGTACCCAGGCCCCACAGGACCAGCAGCACGCGGGTGAGTCGAAACGGGGCGAAGAACGTGTTCCGCTGATCCGCGACCGTGGGTGGGCGTTCCTCGATCGCCCAGCGCACGTTGTCGATCACCCGGGTGGTCGCCCAGAACACCCCGACGATCAACGCCGCGGCCATGTAGATCGGGGCAACGACGAAGGTGATCCAGCGGACCTGCGGATCGAACACATCCGGCGACGGGAACAGAACGGTGACGATGAACATCGAGATACCGATGCCGAGCAGGTTCACCGCGACGACGAAGGTCGTCAGGATCGTCTGGATACGCACCCGGCGCCGGCGTTGGCTCTCCGATACCCGCCCCAGTACCCACGATCCATATTCCGGGGTGGTGGCCGGAATCCGGCTGTTCTGCCGGGTCACACCCTCAAGGACGCGGCCCAGGCGGCGTGCCAGCGATTTGTCGGAGTTCATTGTGGCGTCAGCCTAGTTTGTCGCGCGTGCCCTTAAGGTGGATCGGGTGCGCCTCGTGATTGCCCAGTGCACCGTCGACTACGTCGGGCGGCTGACCGCCCATCTTCCATCGGCCCGCCGGCTGTTGTTGTTCAAGTCCGACGGATCCGTCAGTGTCCACGCCGACGATCGCGCGTATAAGCCGCTGAACTGGATGAGTCCGCCGTGCTGGCTCAAAGAGGAGGCCGTAGAGGACCTAGCCGGTGGTTCCGCTGTTGTCTGGGTGGTCGAGAACAAGGCCGGTGAGCAGCTTCGCATCACGGTCGAGGACGTCGAGCACGATTCGAGTCATGAGCTGGGTGTCGATCCCGGGTTGGTGAAGGACGGCGTGGAGGCACACCTGCAGGCACTGCTGGCCGAGCATGTCGAGCTGCTGGGGGCCGGTTACACCTTGGTGCGCCGGGAGTACCCGACCGCGATCGGCCCGGTGGATCTGATGTGCCGGGACGAGTTGGGACGGTCGGTGGCTGTCGAGATCAAGCGCCGGGGCGAGATCGACGGGGTGGAACAGCTGACGCGTTACCTCGAGTTGCTCAACCGCGATACGGTGCTGGCTCCGGTGGCCGGGGTGTTCGCCGCCCAGCAGATCAAACCGCAAGCCCGCACGCTGGCCACTGACCGTGGGATTCGTTGCGTGACTTTGGATTACGACCAGATGCGGGGCATGGACAGCGACGAATACCGGTTGTTCTGATGCGTCGTCGTCGGCCTCGCGAACACCGACGGTTGGCACCCTTGCCGCCGGCCCGTCGCGTCGAGACCGGCCCTGACGGCTATGAGTACGAAGTGCGGACGGTGGCCGCGTCGCGGGCGGTGAAGGTTTACCGGTGTCCCGGTTGTGACCATGAGATCCGCGTGGCCACAGCGCACGTGGTGGTGCTGCCGATCGACGTCGGCGACGTGGATGACCGCAGACACTGGCATACGGCCTGCTGGGCGAATCGAACCAATCGCGGCCCGACGAGGAAGTGGTCTTGAGCGGCTGAGCTCAGTGCTCGGAATCGGCGGCCGGCTCGACCAGCTCGATCAGCACCCCGCCGGCATCCTTGGGGTGGATGAAGTTGATCCGCGAGTTGGCCGTGCCCTTGCGCGGGGCTTCGTAGAGCAGCCGCACACCCTGGTTGCGCAGACGCTCGGACAGCGCATCGATGTCGCTGGTCCGGTAGGCCAGCTGCTGCAGGCCGGGGCCATTGCGGTCGATGAACTTGGCGATCGTCGACTTCTCGTCCAGCGGCGCCAGCAGCTGAATCTGGGCACTGCCCTTGGGCGCACCGCGCACCGACAGCATCGCCTCGCGGACGCCCTGCTCTTCGTTGATCTCCTCGTGCAGAACGATCATGCCGAGGTTGTCGTGGTACCACTTGGCGGCGGCGTCCAGATCGGGGACCGCGATGCCGACGTGATCAATCGCCGTCACCAGCGCGGAAGCGAGTGCGGGGCGGGCATCGGCCTGATCAGCGGTCATAACGTAACGGTAACCTCAAACCTGAACGTTTGCGTATGTGTGATCGCCCACACAGCACTTGGACCAGGCCTTGGAGGTAAGAAATGACCACGTCGGTAATCGTTGCTGGAGCGCGTACTCCGGTCGGCAAGTTGATGGGCTCTTTGAAGGATTTTTCCGGCAGTGACCTGGGCGCGATCGCCATCCGGGGCGCTCTGGAGAAGGCCAAGGTCGATGCTTCGCTGGTGGACTACGTGATCATGGGTCAGGTGCTGACCGCAGGCGCCGGCCAGATGCCCGCCCGCCAGTCCGCTGTGGCCGCCGGAATCGGCTGGGACGTGCCCGCGCTGTCCATCAACAAGATGTGCCTGTCGGGCATCGACGCGATCGCGCTGGCCGATCAGCTCATCCGGGCCGGTGAGTTCGAGGTCGTCGTCGCCGGTGGTCAGGAGTCGATGAGCCAGGCCCCGCACCTGCTGCCCAAGAGCCGCGAGGGCTACAAGTACGGCGACGTGACCGTGCTCGACCACCTGGCCTACGACGGTCTGCATGACGTCTTCACCGACCAGCCGATGGGCGCGCTCACCGAGCAGCGCAACGACGTCGACAAGTTCACCCGCGCCGAGCAGGACGAGTTCGCCGCCCAGTCGCACCAGAAGGCCGCCGCGGCGTGGAAGGACGGGGTGTACGCCGACGAGGTGGTGCCGGTGTCGATCCCGCAGCGCAAGGGCGACCCGATCGAGTTCGCCGAGGACGAGGGCATCCGGGCCAACACCACGGCCGAATCGCTGGGTGGCCTGCGTCCGGCCTTCCGCAAGGACGGCACCATCACCGCCGGCTCGTCGTCGCAGATCTCCGACGGTGCGGCCGCGGTTGTCGTGATGAGCAAGGCCAAGGCACAGGAGCTGGGCCTGGACTGGCTGTGTGAGATCGGCGCGCACGGTGTGGTCGCCGGTCCGGACTCCACGCTGCAGAGCCAGCCCGCCAACGCGATCAAGAAGGCCGTCGAGCGTGAGGGCATCAGCGTCGACCAGCTGGACATCCTCGAGATCAACGAGGCGTTCGCCGCGGTGTCGCTGGCCTCCACCAAGGAGTTGGGTGTCGACCCGGCCAAGGTCAACGTGAACGGCGGCGCGATTGCCATCGGTCACCCGATCGGCATGTCCGGCGCCCGCATCACGCTGCATGCGGCACTGGAGCTCGCGCGCAAGGGGTCGGGCTATGCCGTCGCCGCGCTTTGTGGCGCTGGTGGCCAGGGCGATGCGCTGATTCTGCGTCGTTGACAGCAACTCAACGACGCTCTGTAGTAGCTGGCCGGCGGATCGGGCACAATGGCGCCATGACAAGCTCTTTTGACTTGCGCTCGATCCCCGGCTGGTTCCGCCTGATCGCCCTTGCCGAGGCCGTCAGCTGGGCCGGTCTGCTGGTCGGGATGTATTTCAAGTACCTCGGCAATCCCCGCACCGAGATCGGCGTGAAGGTGTTCGGTCCGATCCACGGCGGCATCTTCATCGCGTTCGTGGTGGCGGCGGTGCTGGTCGGGGTCGCCCATAAGTGGGGCATAGTCACCTGGATTCTGGCGTTGCTGGCCAGCATTGTGCCGCTGGGCAGTGTGATCTTCGTCATGTGGGCCGATCGGACTCAACGGCTGGGTGCGCCCGACGGGCGCGCGTTGGTGGCCCAACCAGGCGAGGCCGTCCCGGAATCGACGTGACAGACTTGTTGACGTGACTCGTCCACGTCCTTCCGTCGGCCCGGCGCTGGCCGGCGCGGTTGATCTCTCGGCACTCAAGCAGCGGCCCACGACAGCGGGTGACAGCCCGAGTGCGCCCGGTGGCGCGAGCGCCACGGAGGTCACCGAAGTCAACTTCGAAGCCGAGGTTCTGGTCCGCTCGGGCCAGGTTCCGGTGGTGGTGCTGTTGTGGTCACCGCGCAGCGATTCCAGCGTTGCCCTGGGCGACGCCCTGGCCGGCCTGGCGGCTGCGGATGGCGGCACGTGGTCCCTGGCGTTGGTGAACGTCGACACCACGCCGCGGGTCGCGCAGATGTTCGGCATCCAAGGCGTACCGACCGTGGTCGCACTTGCCGGCGGCCAACCGATCGCGAGCTTCGAAGGCGCACAACCGGCCGATCAGCTCCGTCGCTGGGTCGATTCGCTGCTCGAGGCCACGCGCGGAAAGTTGTCCGGCGCCGGTGACGACGAGGCCGAGCAGGTCGATCCTGAATTGGCCGCCGCCCGGGCTCATCTGGACGAGGGCAACTTCGCCGCAGCGCTGGCCGCGTACCAGGCGATTCTCGATGCTCAGCCCAATCACGCCGAGGCCAAGGGCGCTGTGCGGCAGATCGCGTTTCTGGAGCGCGCCAGCGCGCTGCAGGGCCCGGACGCCGTGGCTGCGGCATTGGCCGCGGCCGACGACGCGCCCGACGATGTCGACGCCGCTTTCGCCGCTGCCGATGCCGAGATCCTGGCTCAGCAGCCGGCGTCGGCGTTCAACCGGCTCATCGCCCTGGTGAAGCGCACCGCCGGGGACGAGCGCACCAAGGTTCGGACGCGGCTCATCGAGTTGTTCGAGTTGTTCGATCCGGCCGACCCCGAGGTGGTTGCCGGCCGACGCAACCTCGCCAACGCGCTGTACTGACCCCTTCGCCGAACAGACACAAACCCGTACTTTTTCGCCGGAAAAGGTACGGGTTTG
>NZ_LZJD01000193.1:0-3573 GCF_001666875.1 Mycobacterium sp. E802 | reverse complement strand
ACCGCGACGGCCCGGCTGACCTCCTCGGAGGTCACCGAATCCAGATGTTCCTTGGTGTACGCCAATGCGGCGGCCACGATCGGATGGTCGGTGGTCGGCAGGCTCAGCGGGGCCTCGTGGTCGAGCGCCTCGACGACGAGGTTGGCCAAGGTCCGGAAGAACGAATCGGATTCGGGTTCGTCGTCGGCACAGCCGGCCCGCTCGATCGACCATCGCAACGCGTAGACCATCATCTCGCGGATCAGCGGTGACACCGCGATGATCCGGGCCCGATCACCCCCGTCGCGGATGAGCTGCGGATCGAACATCACCGCAATGGTCTTGACGTCGGGGTTCATCACCGCCTGGTGGTGCAGGCCGGCCGGGATCCAGGCGGCCTGTTGCGGAGGCAGGAGATAGTGCGCGGATTCGGTCTCCACCTCGACCACCCCGTGCAGCGCGTACTCGATCTGATGCACGTCGTGAAAGTGCCAGCCGGTGATCAGCCCTTCACCCTCGTACAGGTAACTGCCCCCTGCGGCCCGGCCGCCCCGGCGCAGGTCGATGTGCCGAGGTCTGGCCGGTTCGGCTAAATCTCTGTCCGAAGTTGCAGAGACGGTCATGCTTTTGCAGCGTACTACTGAGATTATGAAAACCGACGACCTGATCCTGATCAGCATCGACGACCACGTCGTCGAGCCTCCCGACATGTTCCTTCGCCACGTTCCGGCGAAGTACAAGGAAGAGGCGCCGATCGTCGTCACCGACGACAAGGGCGTCGACCAGTGGATGTACCAGGGCCGCCCGCAGGGCGTGTCCGGGCTCAACGCCGTGGTGTCCTGGCCGGCCGAGGAGTGGGGCCGTGATCCGGCCGGCTTCGCCGAGATGCGTCCCGGTGTGTACGACGTGCACGAGCGGGTCCGCGACATGGACCGCAACGGCATCCTGGCCTCGATGTGCTTCCCGACCTTCACCGGCTTCTCGGCCCGCCACCTCAACATGCACCGCGAGGAGGCCACGCTGGTCATGGTGTCGGCCTACAACGACTGGCACATCGACGAGTGGGCCGGGTCGTACCCCGGACGGTTCGTCCCGATCGCGATCCTGCCGACGTGGAATCCCGAGGCCATGTGCCGCGAGATCCGCCGGGTCGCCGCCAAGGGCTGCCGCGCGGTCACCATGCCTGAACTGCCGCATTTGGAGGGCCTGCCAAGCTACTTCGATGAGGACTACTGGGGCCCGGTGTTCCGGACCCTCTCCGAGGAGAACGTGGTGATGTGTCTGCACATCGGCACCGGCTTCGGCGCGATCTCCATGGCCAAGGACGCTCCGATCGACAACCTGATCATCCTGGCCACCCAGGTCTCGGCGATGTGTGCCCAGGACCTGCTCTGGGGACCGGCGATGCGCAACTACCCTGACCTCAAGTTCGCCTTCTCCGAGGGCGGAATCGGTTGGATTCCTTTCTATCTCGATCGAAGCGACCGGCACTACACCAACCAGAAGTGGCTGCGCCGCGACTTCGGCGACAAGCTGCCCTCCGACGTGTTCCGCGAGCACTCACTGGCCTGCTATGTCACCGACAAGACCTCGCTGAAGTTGCGCCACGAGATCGGTATCGACAACATCGCCTGGGAGTGCGACTACCCCCACAGCGACTGCTTCTGGCCCGACGCTCCCGAGCAGGTGCTGGCCGAGCTGAATGCCGCCGGCGCAAGCGATTCCGACATCAACAAGATCACGTGGGAGAACTCGGCACGGTTCTTCAGCTGGGATCCGTTCAAGCACACCGCACGCGATCAGGCCAACGTCGGCGCACTGCGCGCCAAGGCCACCGACGTCGACACCTCGATCCGCCCGCGTGCGGAGTGGGCGCGCCTCTACGAACAGAAGCAGCTCGCCAAGGCCTGAGCTCAGCGCCGGGTCGATTTGATGCCGCGAACCCCTCGTTCGCTGGGTGACAATGTGATCACTCACGCGAACGAGGGGTCACGAGGTGCCGTACACGGTGTCGCAGGTTCGAGCGTCCGATCCTGAGTCCTTGCTCAACGCGTCCCGCGACGCAGAAACGGCAGCGGCGCGAGTAGACGTGAAACTCGCCCAGTTCGAGGCCGCCGACCGCGATACCGCCTACAAGCTGCGCAAGATCGGCTGGGAGCTGTCATGACCCCGCCGTTGACCGTGACCGTCGCCACGATGCGTGCGACCTCGTCCGGCCTGGAGGATCTGGCGAGTGGTTTCTACAACGACGGTGGCGGGCCGATGCTCTCGGCTGCGGCCGGACCCGTCGCCGGGTTAGACACCGGCTCCGCCTGCCGCGAAGTCGGTGACGCTTTTCTGCGGCGTGCACAGATTCTCGGGACCACGGCATCGACCTTCGCTGGAAAGCTCGATTCGGGGGCGTTCCTCTACGAGCACGGCGACAGCGCGGCCGCAGAACGGATCGAATTCGACCCGCCCGAAGAAGAGGAGAAAAGAGTCGGCGACGATCCGGGTGAGCCCGGCTACGACCCGGTCAACGAATACGAGGACGCGCTGCATGACGCGGGCTTGCTCAACGGCCCCTCGGAGGGGCTGTATCGGGAGTGGCTGGCCAACGCTGCACGTAATGACGTTCCGCCCGAGGTGATTGTCGACATCGCCCGAAGTCAGCACATCACGCCGCAGAGCTTTGACGTGCTCAAGGGCTTGGAACGGGTCACGGACGACAACGGTACAGCTGGTCCCGGTGACGACAAGACGTATTTCCTTCTGCCCAAGGGTGTCAGCCCTGAGGACGCCAAAAAGGCAGCTCTCATGACATACATACTCAATGCTGGAACCGGTTACGGCAGTTCGGATCCAAAGATCAACAATCCGAGCGGTCACGATCAGAACGACTTCGCCGAGACGCCCTACACCGCCAACGAGGTACAGCGCATCATCGATAGGCAGGACGCGAATGGATGGAGCTATGCGGCCGCCGAACACTTCACGGGCCGCCTCACCACCACACCGAATGGCATGCTGATGGGATTGGGCGGCACTTTGATCGAAGATCCGCTGAGCCAGCAGGGCGGTTCCACGTACGGCGACGTCTTCCTGGTCAACATCGACAACCCCACAGATCCGGCCGAACAACTCCGCACGATGATCAACTCCGGACGCATGTGGTACGACGGTGAGAACGGACCGTTCAGGGGCGCACTCGACATCGATCGGATCTTGCACCACGAGGAGCGTCATTCTCAACAGTGGGCCCAACTCGGCTTCAAAAGTTTTGTGGAGCAGTACGGGCAAAAGATGATGGAGGAGCAGGTCACTGGCAGCCGCAACCCATTCGAGACCAATGCTGGCGCGTCCGATGGCGGGTACCACGAATGACCCGACGGATCGGCACGCTACTCACTGTGCTCATGGCATTGCTTGCCGTGTGCGGCTGTGATCCCCTGGGAAAGCCCTCGCTGGAACCAAGTTTCGGCATTCGCGTGGCCGAGGGCAAGCTCCAGATCTGGTTCGGTTCGGCATGCGATGGCACTACGGGGGTCGATCTCACCTTCGACATGTCCAAAGACAACGAGGCGGCGCTGCAACTCAGAACACCCGTTACCGCAC
>NZ_LZJD01000192.1:0-8547 GCF_001666875.1 Mycobacterium sp. E802 | reverse complement strand
CCGACCGCAGCGGCTCCGAGGCCGGTGTCGAGCGCAAGAAGCGGCTCGGGGTGCTGCTGGCCACCGGCCTGATCGTCGGCGAGAGCCTCTACGGCGTCATCTTCGCCGGGTTCGTCGCCGGCACCGGCAGCGACGACCCCTTCGCTCTCATCAGCGGGAACGACGGCAACCTGGCCGAGGTCCTTGGCGTGGTGGGCTTTGCGGCGGTGCTGCTGTGGCTGTACGGCCGCATTCGGCGGGTCGCCGGGCGGGCAGCTGGTGACCCCGCGGAATAGTCGGTCTTCAACCGGGTCATCAAGGCCGCGGATTCCGGTCAATATCGAGCAGTAGGCCGCGGCGTTGATGCATCGCTCAGCGGGGTACGACCGTGATGGCGCACTGCGGTCCGTTGGCCCCGGACAACCGCGAATCCGCCGTCACCAGTGCGCAGTCCAGGTTTTCCGCAAGAGCCACATACATTGCGGCGTGAGCCGTCACGGCGGCGCGAAGTTCCCACACCCGTTCCAGAAGCGGGGCCGCGGCATAGCGAATCAGCCCGACTCTTTTCCAGACATCCAGCGCGCGACTGGCTTGCCCTGGCGTGAGCAGAATTGTCGAGACGCATTGCGGCACACGCACTCCGTTCGGCGAAATGGAGCACCTCGTGGCCGCCAGCACCAAGAGCGATCCGCTGTACCGGGCGGTCGAGACACTGCTCAAGGGCCCAGAGATCAGCCTCGTCGAACATGACCAACCGGAATACCACGACAAGGACGGTCACTCCCGCGGCAGCGCGCAGATCGTGATGCGGTGGTGGAACAGCGAGGCCCGCACTCTGCGCGATCTTGCCTTGATCGAAGGCAATTTCACCACCGCGGCCGGTGAGCCCTCTCCCCCACTGCCCGAGCTTGAGCTCTCGCACGGCGACCAGGCCTACGTCTATCCGCCGGGGGTGCCGGTGTTTTACGGCCACTACTGGCGGCAGGGGCCGCCCAAACATCGACACGACTGGACCGATTACACCGCGTGCGTCGATTTCAGCGCAGTCAAGGGCGGGGCGTTGACCGCCTACCGGTGGTCAGGTGAAAAGCAGATCCGCCCCGACCACTACGCCTCGGTGTCGTCGCGACCGCCGACGAGCGCGGCTATCCGCCCCTGCGGATAAGGCAGGTCGATGTCGTTCTCGTCGTAAGCGCGCACGATCTCACCGCGCAGTTTGCGTTGCACCGACCATTGCGCGTTGGGCCGTGTCTTCACCGTCATTCGCAAGGTGACCAGGTCCGGCGAGAGATCCTGCACACCAAGCATTTCCGGCTTGCCCAGGACCTTGTCAGCCATCGCCGGATCGGCGATGACCTCGTTGGCGGCATCGACAGCCACCTTTTCGGCGCGGTCCAGGTCGGCGGTCAGAGCTACCGGAACTTCGACTCGGGCCACGGCGTAGTCCTGGCTCATGTTGCCCACGCGGGCGATCTCGCCGTTGCGCACGTACCACAGGGTGCCGTCGATGTCGCGGATCGTGGTGATCCGCAGCCCGACGCTCTGCACCTCGCCGATCACATCGCCGACGTCGACGTTATCCCCCACGCCGTACTGGTCCTCCAAGAGCATGAACACGCCGGTGACGAAGTCGCGCACCAGGTTCTGCGCGCCGAAGCCGATGGCCAGACCGACCACACCGGCCGAGGCGATGAACGGGGCGATGTTGACGCTGAGCGCGCTGAGGATGGCCAGCACCATCCAGATCAGCAGCACGATCGAGACGGTCGATTTGAGGACCGAGCCGATAGTCTGCGCGCGTTGTTGGCGACGTTCGGCGGCTTGGAGGCCGCTGGTCGTGGCCGACGCGCGGTCACGCAGGTAGCGCAGCAGCGGAGGCTTTCGAGCCTGCCCCTCCACTTCGCCGCTACGGGACTTGGCGCGCCTGCCGGTGGTCGCGCGGTCGATCATGCGGTGCAGCACGTACCGCACGATCAACGCGACGACGATGTACGCCACGACCCGGATGGGAACCTCGATGAGCCAATGGCGATTGGTATCCGTCCATTCGAAAGCCAAGTTGGATACATCCATGCACTCGACCGTACGGGGTAACGCGCGTCTGCGTCGAGCCTGCTCAGAGGCCTAAAGCGCTGGCCTGCGCATCGTTTTGCGAATGGTGAATTCGGGTAACAACACCTGGACTCAGCTGCTTGTGCGCCGGCGGAACAATTCGGCGGGCCGTCCCCGGCCGCGTGCCGAGAAGTCTCCGGTGGCCTCCAGTTGGTCCTGCATCGTGCGCCGGAAGGTGTCGCGCTGCAATTCGTGGCCGGCGACGGCTTCGTGGATCAGGCGTAGGTCGCGCAGGGTGAAGGTGTCGCCCAGCAGGCGGTCCGGGTCCGGCGCCGTCGCATAGTGGGCGCGAACGTCGGTGACGGCAAGCTCGATGATGTCGGGGTGGTCGTAGATCAACCGTCCGGGCGCCGTCACCGGCATCAAGCGAGTGGTGGCCGCGAAGCGCGTCGCCAGGCGTTCGGCAGGGACGACGGCGAGGTGCGCGACGGACAGCACCCGGCCCCGATCGTCGCGATCGAGGGCGTCGAACACGTGCAGTTGGCGTGGGTGCAGCCCGCGGATGTTTGCCTTGTCGGCCAGTGACCGCTTCACCGCGTCGGCGAGCACCTCCCCCTCGTGCAGGAACGTCCCCGGCAACGCCCAGCCGCTGGCTTGAAGCCGACGGACCTGCAGCACCACCAGCGCGCCGTCGGGGTCGACCGTCAGCACCGCGGTATCGACGGCCACCGACGGGTGCGGGTAATCGTCCAGCCGGCGGTGACTGGTGTCCCGATACGGATTCTTGTCCATGTCAGTGCCCCAGCGTACAGTCTGATCTCAATTAGCGCAGACTTGCGCAAAATAAGGAGGATCCCGATGGCATCACTGCATGACCGCATCGAGGGCGTACTTCTGGGCACCGCCGCCGGCGACGCCCTAGGCGCGCCCTACGAGTTCGAGCCGGCACGCGGGCCGGAACTGCCGGTCGAGATGGCCGGTGGCGGACCGTGGGCACCGGGCGAGTGGACCGATGACACCGCGATGGCGATCGCCATCGCCGAAGTCGCCGCGACCGGGGCTGATCTGCGCGACGCTTCCGCCCAGGATGCGATCGTGGCGCGGTGGCATGAATGGTCTTTGAGCGCAAAGGATGTGGGGATCCAGACGCGGTCGGTGTTACGTACCGCAGCGCGTGACGGAGCCCCGTCTGCCGCTGGGGCTCGCGCCGCGTCGCACGCGCTGCACGAGCAGACCGGCCGCACCGCCGGCAACGGGTCGCTGATGCGGACCGCACCGGTCGCGCTGGCCTACCTCGACGACGAGGACGCCATGGTCGAGGCCGCCCGGGCGATCAGCGAGCTCACCCACTTCGATCCCGACGCCGCCGACGCGACCGTGTTGTGGTGCTGCGCGATTAGGCATGCGGTGTTGACGACAGAACTCGACGCTCGAATCGGCTTGGGCCATCTGGACTCTGACCGTCGCGCGGTGTGGTCACAGCGATTGGACGAGGCTGAGGCGGCCCGGCCGGCGGACTTCGCGAACAACGGCTGGGTGGTCGCGGCGTTGCAGGCGGCGTGGTCGGCGATCGTCATGACGGCAGGCGAGGGGCGTGGTCCGGGGCATCTGCGGCGCGGGCTCGACGCGGCGGTGCGGTGCGGCAATGACACCGATACCGTGGCCGCGATCGCCGGCGGGCTGCTCGGGGCAGCGTATGGAGCGTCGGCCGTGCCGCTGCAATGGCGGACGCTGCTGCACGGGTGGCCCGGTCTGCGGGCCCGCGGGCTGGTCGGGTTGGCGGCGGCCGTGCACGCCAAAGAGCCGGTATCCGATCCGGACTATTCGTGGTCGGCCGCAGATGTTCTCGCGGTCCATCCCCATGACCCACAGGTGCTGCTCGGCACCGTGAGTGCGTTGCGTCGGTTACCGGCCGAGGTGTCGGCGGTGGTGTCCCTGTGCCGGATGCCGGACGGCCAGGTGCCCGACGGCATGCCGCATGTCGAGGTGCGGCTGATCGACAAGGTCGCATTCGATGAGAATCCGCATCTGGATCATGTGCTGATGGATGCGGTAAGCATGGTGGAAGAGCTTCGCGCGCAGGGGCATACCGTGCTGCTGCACTGCGTGGAGTCCTACAGTCGCACGCCCACGGTGGCCGCGCTCTATGGTTCGCGCCGGCGGGGCATCGCGACCGAGGACGCATTGCGTGATGTGCTGACGGCGCTGCCGGACGCCAACCCGAACCCGGTGTTTCGGGAGGCGCTGCGAAGGTTGGGGTGACACGGCCGCACTTGAACTGCCGTAGCCGAGCCGCCGTCACCGCACCCTCGGATCACCCGGCGCGATATCCATGGGCTCGGCACTTGTCGGTGCCGTCGTCCATACTGTCCGGCTCGCTGGAGATTCCACGTCGAGCGAGAGGACATTTCCCGATGACGCTGCGAATCGCCACGCTGAACATCCGCCACGGTGGCCGGAAATTCGGTGACGCACTCACCGCCCGACTGCTTGGCTACGACGCCGATCTTCTGGTGGTGACGGAGTTCCGGGACAACGACACCGGCGCCCGGCTCATCTCGCAGTTGGAGGACGCCGGCTATGAGACCACGCACCCGAAGGTGCTGCCGACGCAGAACACGGTGCTCATCGCCTCCCGCACGCCGATTGACCGGGCGTCGACGTTCACCAGGGATCTACCGGCTCACCATTTGTGGTGCGCCGAGTTCGCCGGCGTCATCGTCTGCGGCGTCTACCTGCCGCAGGCCCACGCGAAACTTCCCTACTGGGAGGCATTGATCGACCGCGCTCGTCGCAGCGGCGTCGATCTGCTCATCGGCGACTTCAACACGGGCAACAACGATCTCGACAAAGAACCCAAAGGCACGAAGTTCATCGGACCGGAGATGCCCGGCCGTTTGATCGCGACTGGTTACACCGACGTGTGGCGGTCCTTGCACCCGGACGCCCGTGAATACTCGTGGTTCAGCCGGCCAGGAGGCAATGGGTTTCGTCTCGACTACGTATATGCCACACCTGGATTCGCTGAGCGGGTCAGTACGTGTGAATTCGACCACGCGCCGCGGCTTGCCGGGGAGACGGATCACTCCGGGTTGGTCGTGACGTTGACTGATGGGTAGTGCGCTTTACCGCCATTCGTTGTCACACACTGTGCAAAGCCACTTCTGCTCAGTGGGACAGCATCCACCGGCGTGCAACCACGGTCCCCACGCCTCGATGTTGGCGGGCATGCCGTACTGGATCATCTGGGTACGCTGCCCACCACAGCGTGGGCACTCAGGATGCTGGGCGAACTTGAAGTCGATGAAGGAGCGAAAGTTTCCGTCGCGCATCCGGTCTCGGCAGCGTAGGCAGAGGATCGCCGGCCAGTCGCGCGCAGCTGATCGGATCGCCGCCCGGAACGGACCGCGCACGCGGGAACTGCCCGGCGTCCTGATCGGCGATCCCGGGTCGGGACGCGGCAGCGGATCAGCGGTATGAACGTGTATCCGATCGCGGGCCTCGAGTCCGGTCAGGTCGATCTCCGTGCCACAGCCTTGGCAGTCGCCGGTGAAGCGCAACAGATTACGAGCGGCAGCGACGGATGAATGGCCCCAGCGATAGTAGGGGTCGCCGTATACCGGACTCTCGTGCAGCGTCAGGATCACTCGTTCAGCAGCATCATCGTCGAGGCGCCAGTTGGCGAACGGTTCGGCCCCAAGATCGAGCATCATCGCCAGCGTGGTCAGGTCCACAAGCTCGGCGTTGTCCGGATCGAGCATCGCTCCGCCCAGGCCGCCTTCATGATCGATGCGAGCGAGCACCGTCAACACTGAGACCGGGTCGGTGCCCAGCAGCACGATGGCATAGTCACCGGGCCGGGTCTCCCCGAAGGCGTACCGCCACGGTTGGTAGGCCGAATTCGGCTCCAACAGCGTGATGACACCGGCCTTCCAGTCGGATGCTTCGAGGATGTGGAGACGGTGGTGGATCGTTTGCGACATACGTCAATTATCCCAGGTAGGTATGACATTTCACCGTGCACGATCTTCGCTGAGCAACGGGCCGCGGGCGTTCGCTGGGCGAGCGGAGATACCTGATCCCAAGACATCACATGCGTCACAACAGCACCGGAAACCATCAAGACAGTCGATCTCGGAATGCGATATCACGGGTGATACCACGGTCGCCCTGAGGGATGGCCAGCACTCATCCCCAGACTTCACCGCCCGGTCCGAGCCGGGTCGGCCAGCGTCGACGTGCATCGAGTCGTCGGCCAATCCTGAACTCAAGAATCACCGCGGCGGAGGTCGCTGACCGTTTCCGCGAAGCCAGGTTTACAGGTCATCGACACTGATGTAGCCGTCCTGGATTGCCCGAGCGAGCAGTGCGGCCTTGCTCCGCGCCGGGCGTCCCGCCCGCTCATACTTCTCACGGATCCGTTGCACGTAGGTCCGCACGGTGCTGTCGGCGAGAAACAACGTCTCTCCCACCGCGGCCTTGGTGTCCGCCTTCAGCCAGGCAATTAAGATCTCCTGCTCGCGCGATGAAAGGTCGACGCGCTCACCCCGCTCGGCTGACGGATTGACGGCGTGCGTCGGCAGTGGCTTCAGCGCGGGCATCCGTCCCGCAACATCGCAGACGCAACGGGTCTCAGTGGGGAACGTCTCCATCTGGATGGTCATCGGACACTCTCCGTGTGTTGGTCGGAATGCCCGCGTTGCGCGAGCCGACCAGAATGACAGAGGCCACCGACAAGTCGATTCCACCGAGCAGCCACGGCGTCGGGTGCCGCCGAAGCCGAGGCGCGTTGGCTGTTCGATCGAGCTCCTGAGCGTTTTCGAAGGCATAGCCGGGCTCAGAATGTGATATCACCGGCGATACCAGGTGCCATGCCACCACCGAGACGCCGCGCCGTGGTAACAAAGTCGTGTGCCCGAGGCCATCGATCCCCTGCTGCTGGGCCAGCGCGTGGTGGCGATCCTGGAAACCGGCGTGCGGGTGGCGACGTACAAACTGGCTACCCTCATGGCGCTGATCGACCACTGCATCGAGAACCTGCCGGAGCATCCGTCGGATCCGCTGCCGGTGCCCATCCCCGATCTTGCCCACCGGGTGTTGGAGCTGTATTGGCGCCAGGTGCGCCCCTTCAACGGGCACGATCTTCGGCAGTCCACCGGTGAACGTGAACGAATCCCTCGCGCCGTCAGGGCATTACGGTCGGCTACGGCCGGCTCGTCACTGAGTGCCGCGATGGCGAAGGCGCCGGAGGTCTATCAGGCGTCCATCGATGAGATCGGCCTGTGCCTGGCGCAACAACCGTTGTACCGGCTGCAGCGGCTGCCGGGTGCCGACACCAATGAGCCGTTTCTCTACGACGACAGCTTCCTGCACTCCAACGTCTCCCGCCGCACGCTGCGCGCCCACGCGGACGCGATCGAACTGATGCCCGGGGTCGCGACCGGCCTGGCGCGCCTCGCCGGCCTGCTCAAGCCCGCCCTGGAGATCATGTGGGTCGATGATGTGCGGCGGATGAACAAGTTCCTCACCGCCGAGGTGCCCGACGTCGCCGGCCACTTGTTCGGCCGCGACCGCACCGCGCTGGCCGCCGTGCGGGAGCCGTTCAAGGAGGCCTTCACCCCACACTGCTTCTACTGCAAGGCGCACCTGCCGGCGGACAACCCGATCGACCATGTGCTGCCCTGGTCTCTGGTCGGTATTGACGGCCTGGCCAACCTGGTGCTGGCGTGCACGCGGTGCAACACCGACAAGCGGCACGCGCTGCCGGCGGTCGAGATCGTCACGAAGGTGCTGGGCCGCGATCAGGCGGTACTGGGTCAGATCGCCGACGAGATCCGTTGGCCCACTGAGTACAACCGGGTGGTCGCGGCAGCGCGTGGCATTTATGCCAGCCAACCGCCGGGGATTGCGACGTGGTCGGGGTACAGGTCGAGTGTGCGGCTGGATGTCGCGTTCGTGCCGGAGTGGACCCGGGGAACGACGGCCCTCTAGCGGTGTTCTCGGTGCACCTACGCAGCTCCCCCGTCACGCGCTTGTTCAATCTGGTTCTTGATATCCCGGTACGCCTGCACGCGGGCCATGACCGCGTCCACTGCCGAATCCTGCTGCGTGGCTTCAGGGGTGGCCTCGATGCCGTAGAGCATCGCGCTGAGCTTCGCGTGCAGCTCGGCGCGCTGCTCGGCAACCCGTGCGTCCTCACGTTCGGTCCGGAGCGACTTGTCGATCAGCTGTGCTTCCTTTGCGCACTTGCCGATGAGCTCGACCCGTTCCGTCGCCGCCAGCTCCAGGTTGGCCGCGGTTTTCTTGGCCTCCGCGAGGATCTTGCGATCGTCGGCGCTGGGTTTGTCCAGTGCCGACAGCTTTTCGATGACGCCCCGCAGCGCGTGCGCCTTCTCGAAGTTGTCGGTGATCCCTTTGATGTCGGCGCTGAAGTCGACGTCGCCCAACCAGCCGGCGCGGGCGGCTTCGGATACAGCCACCTGCTTGACGGCGCTGAGCGCGGACTCGACCAGCGCG
>NZ_LZJD01000191.1:0-6265 GCF_001666875.1 Mycobacterium sp. E802 | reverse complement strand
GGCCGTCGGCCTCGCTGTCCCCGCCGGCGGCCTCGAGCAACGCGAGCACCTCGTCGAGGGTGAGGCTCTTGGGCAGCCGACGGCTGGGCGTGGGTGGTTTGACGCCGCGCGCGACGTCGAGTTCGGTCATCCCCTCGGCGGCGGCGAACCGGTGCAGCCCCCGGACCGCAACCACCGCCCTGGCCGCCGACACCGCCGAGAGCGCAGCGACTCCGGCATCCGGATTCCCGCGGCGCAGCGCGATCAGGAAGTCGCTGACGTCGGACTCGCTCACCTTGGCCAGGTCATCGATCCCACGCTGGGCCAGATGTTCGGCGTACCGACGCAGATCGCGCCGGTACGAGCTCAAGGTGTTGGCCGCCACCCCGCGCTCGATCGTCAGATGATCGAGATAGCCCTGGAGTTGGTCATCGAGGGCCGAGCGCAGCGGCGACGGGGTTGTCATTGCCGGCCTTTGCGCCGCCCGAATGCTGTGGGCCGATCGGTCCACGGGGCCTCGACGGTTCGCAGCGTGCCCACGTCGGGCATGGCATGCGCCGCCAGGATGCCCGCCACCGCAATCGAGTTCACGATCTCACCGCTGAACACTCGATTCACCGCCTCGTCCAGTGGCACGCGCTCGACCACCAGGTCGGCTTCCTCATGCTCGGAATCGGGCCGTCCGACGTCGGTCAGGCCGGTGGCAAGGAAGACCCGCACGCCCTCGTCGGAGAAGCCCGGGCTGGACACCAGGTCCACCAGCACACGCCACTGCGCGGCGGCCAGGCCGACCTCCTCCTCCAGTTCGCGGGCCGCGGTCACCTCCGGCCGTTCACCACCGAGGTCGAGCAGGCCCGCGGGCAGTTCCCAGAGCCGACGGCCCACCGGGTGTCGGTACTGGTACACCAACACCACATTGCCGTCGTCGTCGAGCGCGACCACGGCCACCGCGCCGAAGTGTTCCACCACCTCACGGCGGGCCGAACCGTCGTTCGGCATGCTGACCTCGTCGGCCCGCAACGCCAAAATGCTTCCGACGTAGACGGTTTCGCTGGCTATCGTGTCGAAGTCGTGGTCACCCAAGAGAAGCGCTTTCGGCTTCCTCAGCAGCACTGCCGGAGTCTCCGGCTTCTCCGGCGTCCTCGGTGAAATGCTCGGGAAGGTCCATGCCCGGCAGTCGTTCCTCGGCCTTGTACGCCAGCGCCGCCCCGATGAACGCCGCGAACAGCGGGTGCGGACGGGTCGGCCGACTCTTGAGCTCGGGGTGGGCCTGGGTACCCACCAGGAACGGGTGGATCTTCGCGTCGTATTCCACGAATTCCACCAGATGCCCGTCCGGCGAAGTGCCGGAGAACCGCAGGCCGCTCTTGGCGATCCGATCCCGGTAGGCGTTGTTGACCTCGTAGCGGTGCCGGTGACGCTCTGACACCTCGGTGGCCTGATAAGCCTGCGCCACAATCGATCCCGCCTCCAACACGGCCGGGTAGGCGCCCAGTCGCATGGTGCCGCCCAGATCGGCCTCACCCGCGACGGCATCCTCCTGATCAGCCATCGTCGAGATCACCGGATCGGCGGTCGACGGATCGAACTCGGCAGAGTTGGCGTCGGTGATTCCGACCGAGCGCGCCGCCTCGATCACGATGCACTGCAGACCCAGACACAAGCCCAGGACGGGAAGGCCGCGCTTGCGCGCGTAGGAGATCGCCCCGAGCTTGCCTTCGATGCCGCGGATGCCGAATCCGCCGGGGATGAGCACCCCGTCGACGTCGGCCAGCGCGGCGGCCGCGCCGTTCTCGGTCTCGCAGTCGTCGGAGGCCACCCAGCGGATCTCCACCTTGGCCCGGTGTTTGAAGCCGCCGGCCCGCAGCGCCTCGGCAACCGACAGGTAGGCATCCGACAGGTCGATGTACTTGCCCACCAAGGCAATCCGGACGGTCTCCTGCGGCTCGTGCACGCGACGCAGCAGATCGTCCCACTCGGTCCAGTCGACGTCGCGGAAGGGCAGGTTGAGCCGACGGACCACATAGGCGTCGAGCTCTTCGCGGTGCAGCACCTTCGGGATGTCGTAGATTGACGGCGCATCCGGGGTGGAGATCACCCCGTCGATGTCGACGTCGCACATCAGGGCGATCTTGTTCTTCAGCGGCTCGGGCACGTCGCGGTCACATCGCAGGATCAGCGCGTCCGGGGTGATGCCGATGCTGCGCAGCGCGGCCACCGAGTGCTGCGTGGGCTTGGTCTTGAGCTCACCGGAGGGGGCCAGGTACGGCACCAGCGACACGTGCAGGAAGAAGCAGTTGTCTCGGCCGACTTCGTGGCGCACCTGACGGGCGGCCTCCAAAAACGGCAGTGATTCGATGTCACCGACGGTGCCGCCGATCTCGGTGATCACGATGTCGGGGCGGTGCCCGGTCGCATCCGGTTCGGCCATCGCCAGGATGCGGCTCTTGATCTCGTCGGTGATGTGCGGGATCACCTGCACGGTGTCGCCCAGGTACTCGCCGCGCCGTTCCTTGGCGATCACCGAGGAATACACCTGGCCGGTGGTCACATTCGCCGACTGGGACAGGTCGCGGTCCAGGAACCGCTCGTAATGGCCGACGTCGAGGTCGGTCTCGGCGCCGTCCTCGGTGACGAACACCTCCCCGTGCTGGAACGGGTTCATGGTGCCCGGATCGACGTTCAGATAGGGGTCGAGCTTCTGCATTGTCACCTGCAGTCCCCGCGCGGTCAGCAGCTGACCGAGGCTCGAGGCCGTCAACCCCTTACCGAGTGAAGACGCCACGCCACCGGTGACGAAGAGGTGTTTGGTGGCGGTTTGCGGGTGCTTGCGTAAGGCGGGCAAAAGCATCCTCCGTGACGACGGGCAGGGAATCAATAAACCAGCTGTGGCCTGCCGACCCACGGAAGTTCACCTTAACACCGACGACGACAAGTCGTCGCTGGCGCGCCGCACCGAGCAAAGCGGTCGCCGGCGTTACTGCGGGATGGTCACCGACGTGGCGCCCTGCCCGGTGCCGTACTTGCCGGGCTTCCCGCCACCTGCCAGGTCGCTCAGCGCGAGCACGGCGGTGAGCTGGCCGGCGCTGGCGTCGGCGTCGTCCACGGTGGTGACCGCGGCGCTCAGACCCGCATCTGACCTGGTCACCGCGACCGGCCCGGTGCCCGAGGCCGACCCGGAACGGCCCACCAGCACGGTCCCGGCGCCGTGCGGCGCCAGTCCCGCGGCGAACCGCGCCACGGTGGCACCGCGGTTGCCGCCGTCATCACCGAGCCCGCCACCGGTCACGATCAGCGCGGTGTCGGCCGCCGACATGTGCTGATCGTCATAGCTGAGGAACCCGGTGTCGCGTAATGCAGCGAGCACGGTCTGGCGCTGCATGTCGTCCACGGGTGCGGCGGCTGGGTTCTTGTCGATCAGGAGCGTGATGCCCAGCAGGTCACCGGCTTGAGAGCCTTGGTCTACCGCCGCGGTGCTCAGTTGCTTGCCCGCCGGCACGATCGGCGAGTTGACCACCGAGAGCAGCTTGTCGGCCGAGTTGGCTTCGACGAATTCGCTCGTGAGCCCGATCGTCCCGGTCACCCGCCCGCCGGCCTGGCCGACGAACCGCGACATGGCTTCGACATCGCCGTCGGCCGCGTCAGGCGTGCGGAATATCACCACCGATTTGTCCTTCAACGCGTCACGCACGATTCTCGGTGCCATCTGAGCGTCGAATTTCCCTGCCGCGTTGAGCTTTTCGTTCAGCGCGTTCTTGCCGTCGGTGAGCGTGTCGATCTGATGCTGCAGGTCCAACTTGTCGTCCCGAAGGCCCGACAGCACGGTGTTGGACAGCAGCCCCGACCCGAGGGCCACCCCGATGGCCAACGCCAGGAACACCGCCGCCAGCGAAATCGCGTGTGCGCGTAGCGTGATCACAGCTCACCCATCGCTTAGCTGACCAGGCCCTGCACCCAGAGCGTGAAGCGGTTCCAGTACTCGACGACCCAGTCGATGACGGCGCCGTCGGCACGCGAAACCCACAGCGCGACGACGACGGCCACCAGCATCGCCAGCACCAGCAGGGCGATTGCCCCACCGGAGACCCGGCTGCGGTACAGGGTGGCCACCGCCTTGGCGTCGACGAGTTTCTCGCCGACCTTCAAGCGGGTCAGGAACGTCGACGGGTTGCTGCGCTGGCGCGACCGGTCGAAGAACTCCTCGATGGAGGCGGTGTGGCCGGCGGTGACGATCAGCGACGCCCCGTGGTGGTCACACAGCAGCAGCGCCAGGTCCGCCGCCGACCCGGCAGCCGGGAACGTCATCGCACCGACACCCAGATCCTGGATGCGCTCCAATCCGGCGGCGTGGCCGTCGGCGTCGGCCGGCAGCACCACCTGGGCACCGCAGCGCAGCACCTCGACGCTCATCTTGTCCGGGTCACCGACGATCAGCGCGGGCCGGTATCCGGCCTTGCGCAGTACGTCCGCGCCGACGCCGACCCCGACCAGCACCGGCTGGTACTCCTTGATGAACGGTTTGAGCGCCCTGAGATCCTCAGCGGCATTGGGCTCTTCGGCCACGATCACCACATGCCTGCGGTGCAGGTCCACGTCGATGTTCGGGATGCCGATGCCGTCGATGAGCAGCGGGCTCTCACTGCGGATGAACTCGATGGTGTTGCCCGCAAAGGCTTCCAGGTGTGCCACGAGGCCACTCTTGGCGTCATGCATCAGCTCGTGGATCTCTTGGTCGTTACGTTCGGTGCCCAGCGCGATGCGCCGGTCACCGGAGTAGACGCCGCCGTTGTGCAGCCGGACCCGGGCGCCGTCCTTGACCTTCTTGAAAACGTCCGGCCCGGCCTCGTCGATCAGCACCACGCCGTTGGCGACGAGCACCTCGGGACCGAGATTCGGGTAGCGCCCCGAGATCGACGGCGAGGCGTTGACGACACCGGCGATCTGGGCCTCCACCAGCGCATCGGCGGTGATCCGATCCAGGTCCTGAGCGTCGAGCACCACGATCTCGCCGGGGCCGACGCGCCGCAGCAGCCGATCGATGTCGCGGTCCACCCGGGCAGTGCCGGTGACTCCCGGACGCGAACTGGCATGGCGGGTCAGCAGCGTGGACATCTTCATGCGCCGATTCTGTCGGGGATCACCGGTCAGGCGGCGGAGGCGCGCCGTAACACCAGCCTCAGAAGTCTGCTTTAGTCACATCAGTAACAATCCCGATGTGCCGCGCGATCAGGGTGTGCCGCGCTCCTGCTGCGCGGCCTCCAGCAACTCCCTCGCATGTGCCCGGCCGCTGTCGGACTCCCCCAAACCGGCGAGCATCCGAGCCAGTTCGGCCACCCGGTCCTCGTCCTCGATACGCCGCACGCCACTGGACTTGGCCCGGCCGTTACCACTGTCGACCACCAGATGCGCATCCGCGTAGGCCGCGACCTGAGGCAGGTGCGTCACCACGATCACCTGATGGGTGCGGGCCAACCGAGCCAGGCGCCGCCCGATCTGAACTGCCGCGCGCCCACCGACACCGGCGTCGACCTCGTCGAACACCATCGTGGTGCCCGCGGTCGACGCTGAGAGCACGACCTCGAGAGCCAGCATGACGCGGGAGAGTTCACCGCCCGAGGCGCTCTTGGCCAACGGCAGCACGTCGGCGCCCCGATGCGCGGTGAACCCGAACTCGACCGCGTCGACCCCGTCGTGCCCGGCGTGCAGCACTTCCCCGTCGGGCATGCTCAGCGGCGCCGAATCGTCGGCGCGTACCGGCATCGGGGCCACCCCGATCGTGAACACCGCGTTGGCCATGGCCAGCCCGGCCAACTCCGCGGTGACCGCCTTCGCCAACCCCTTGGCCGCCCGGGTCCGGGCCTTGGTCAGTTCGGCCGCCGCCGTGGCCACCTGCGCCTCGAGCTCGGCGACCTTGCGGTCCAGGGCAGCCAGACTCTCCTCGGACACGTCGAGCTGAGCCAGCCGTTCTGCGGCCTCGCGTGACCATTCCAAGACCCCGTCGACGTCGGCGGCGTACTTGCGGGTCAGGGCGCGCAGCTCGGCCTGACGCGCCAGTTTGGTCTCCAAAGTGCTGGCATCGCTGGGCAATTCGGACAGATAGTCCCCGAGTTCGCCGGAAACGTCACCGATCACCGCCATCGCCTCGGCCAACCGGGCTCCCAGCGCCTGCAGCGCCGAATCATCGGTGGCCTCCAATGCTGCCTGCGCCCGGCCCACCCCGTCTGCCGCCGACATCGACTCCGGCGTCGGTTCTTCGAGCTCACCGGACAACGCCAGCCGGGCCGTC
>NZ_LZJD01000190.1:0-581 GCF_001666875.1 Mycobacterium sp. E802 | reverse complement strand
CTCAAGGCCTACAGCGGTTTTCACACGTTCAAGCCAGGATCGAATGCGCGCGCATGGCTGTTTCGGATCATGTACAACAACTGGATCAACAGCTATCGCGCCCGCCAACGCGCCGTGGGTGAGCAACTGTGTGAAGACATCACCGATTGGCAGGTGTCCGCCGAGGGGCGGCATACATCTTCGGGTTTGCGGTCAGCGGAAGTGGAAGCGCTCGAAGCGATGCGCGACGACGACATCGCGGACGCACTGGACGCGATCCCTGCGGCCAACCGGATGACCGTGTACTTCGCCGACGTCGAGGGCTACCACTACCGCGAAATCGCCGCCCTGATGGGCACACCCGTCGGAACCGTGATGTCCCGACTGGCCCGCGGACGAAAGCGGCTGCGGGAGTTGCTCGCCGACGTGGCCCGGGACCGTGGCATCGGCCGCGACGCCGGTAAGGTTCAGGCTGCCGTGCCGTTGTCCTGACTCCGGGCCAGATACCCTCTGGCAACCGCAGTTTCGGCGAGCAACTCCCGCAGCCGCTTTCGTCCGCGGGCCAGTCGGGACATCACGGTTCCGACGGGTGTGCCCATCAG
>NZ_LZJD01000189.1:0-82225 GCF_001666875.1 Mycobacterium sp. E802 | reverse complement strand
ACGAGGAACCGCTCGACCGGCGCTGGATCTGGGTGGCCGCGGTGGCCGGGGTCGTGCTCGTGGTGGCGGTGGTCTGCACCTCGGTGATCCTGGGTGGCGGCGACAGCGGTTCCGTCTCGGCGAGCCTGACCCCGTCGGCAGCTCCCACGCAGACCACCGCCACCACGAGCACGACCCCGGCCACCGCGGCCACCCAGATCCAGCGCCGGTCGAGCGGTTCCTCGTAGAACCGAACTTCGTCGTCGTACTCGGCGTCATAGTCCGCGTCATAGTCGGCGGTGGAGTAGTCGGTGCCGTAATCCGTGCCCCGGCCCGCGGCGTAGTTGCTCGGGTCGTCGCTCTGGTAGTCCGGCCGGTAGCCGGCGTACCCGCTCGGCTCATACGGGCGGTCCCCGAAGCGCTCGGTCGGTGCAGTGTCATACGGCGAATAATGCCTGGTCATGAGGCTGTCCCAGTCGTCTCGTCCAATGTCGGTCCTGATGCTATCGAGGCAGAAGTGACAGATGAGGCGGAGTATCGGGTGTGTCGGTCACGGTCCGGACTCGGTTCGGTATCTGCGTTTCGCGCATGGCGTAGCCCGGCTCACCGCACCCCTGTGCCGCCGTCCACTAGCCTGCTCAGGGAAGTCGACAACGACGTGAGAAAGAAAGAAGGGCCCAGCGTGGAGGTCAAGATCGGTGTCACGGACAGCCCGCGCGAGCTGACCTTCAACAGCGCGCAGACACCCAGCGAGGTGGAGCAGCAGGTCACCGAGGCGCTCGCCAAGGATTCGGGTGTGCTGGCGTTGACCGATGAGAAGGGTCGGCGCTTCCTGGTGCAGAACAGCCGGATCGCCTATGTCGAGATCGGCGCCGCCGACGTGCGTCGGGTCGGATTCGGTGTGGGGATGGAATCCGCCTGAGTTCTACGAGCGGGTGAGAGGCACGTGTGACAGTCCGCCCCAGGCGAACTGCACCGTGCCGTCCACCGCGGTATTCCGGTCGATCGGCCGGTCGTTCGTCAGCCAGTAGCGGGCTGAATCGACGCTGATGGCCACCAGCCCGACAGCGATCATCCTCGCGCGATGCGCCTCCAGCCCCGAATCGCGGCTGATCAGGTCGAAGACGGCATCGGTGCATGCCTCGGTGGCGACCTTCACCTGCGCGGCCACCTGCGGCTCGCTGACATAGTCGTTCTCGAAGATGAGTCGGTAGCCCTGGCTGTCATGTTCGATGAAATCGAAGAACGCCTCCACTGCCGCACGCAACCGCTGACGGTTGTCGGTCGTGGTGCGCAGGGCCTGGCGCACGCCGGACACCAGATTGTCGACGTGGCGTTGCAGGACTGCCAGATACAGCTCGAGTTTCGACGAAAAGTGTTGATATAGCACAGGTTTGCTTACGCCTGCGCGTTCGGCGATCTCGTCCATACCCGCAGCGTGATAGCCGCGTTCGACGAACACCTCGCTCGCCGAGGCCAACAGCTGCCCGCGCCGCTCGTCGCGAGGCAGGCGGTTGCCGCGACGACCACCGCCGTTCGCGGGCTTGTCACCTCTCCTCTCGGCGGTGTTGGCGAGATCGCTCATCAGGTCCTCAATCTGTATTGCTCTGGCGCACTTGAACATGTTCATCCGAGCCGCTGATCGAACCGACACTACTACCGTTGGGCCCCACTTCCGTCGTGCGGGCGTCCGCGAAACGTGCGCGGGTTTCGAAATGACACCAGCGTGGTCACGGCATTACTGCGCCCCGGGCCGCTCCACAGGAGTCTGTGCCATTCTGGTCCGGTGACCTACGACCCGGGACGTCGCGGGGGTGGCCGTGTCCCGGCGCTGCGCAACGAGTGGCGAGAGCCGCTGCGCGCACAGCGAGATCCGATTGCTGCGGACTCAGGACGCGCCAGATCCAACAGGGACGACCACCAGCAGTGGCGCAAACAAACATGGATCGGCCGCTTCGTGTCCACCTACGGGTGGCGCGCGTATGCCTTGCCGGTGCTGATCGTGCTGACCGTGGTGGTCATATACCAGACCATCACCGGTACCAGCGCGACGCCGACCGCCCAGGAGGAGGACGGCCCCGCGCAGGGCCTGCCTACCCCCATCGATGTGGCCAGCACCGCCATCATCGGCGCGCCGCCCAAGGGCCTGACGCAGTTCGATGCCAATCTGCCCACCGGCATCCTGCCTGCGGGCGGTCCCTTCACCGAGGCGGGCAACCGGACCTGGCGGATCGTGCCGGGCACCACGCCCAAGGTCGGCGCGGGCACCACGAAATCGTTCACCTACACCGTCGAGGTCGAGGACGGGGTGGACACCACGTCGTTCGGTGGCGACGAAGGATTCGCCCGGATGGTCAGCGAGACCCTGGCCAATCCCAAGAGTTGGACCCACAACGGGCTGTTCGCCTTCACCCGGGTGGACGCGAGCAGTGGCGTCGAACCGGACTTCCGGGTGTCGCTGACCTCCCCGATGACCGTGCGCGAGGGCTGCGGCTACGACATCCAACTGGAGGCGTCCTGCTACAACCCGTCGTACGACGGCCACCAACCCCGCGTCTTCGTCAACGAGGCCCGCTGGGTCCGCGGCGCGGTGCCGTTCCAGGGGGACATCGGCTCCTACCGGCAGTACCTGATCAACCATGAGGTTGGTCACGCCATCGGTTATCAACGCCACGAGGCGTGTGAGCGCGACGGCCAGCTGGCGCCGATCATGATGCAGCAGACGTTCTCCACCTCGAATGACGATGCCGCGAAGTTCGATCCGGAAACCGTCAAGGCCGATGGTCTGACCTGCCGGTTCAATCCCTGGCCGTACCCGATCGCCTGAGTCGCCGCACCGACAGCGGCGACCGGCTCAGCCCCGGTCCATACCCGAGAGCTCGCGCGCGGTCGCGGTGGGCCCGGCGGCGGGAAGCATCCACACCGGATTACCGTTGTGGTACGAGCAGCTGGGACGATGAAGTGACCAGAAAAACTGAGGAGACATGCGGTGTCCGCGAATTTGGACGTGTCGTTACCGCCGTTGGTCGAGCCGGCCGCCGAGCTGACCCGTGAAGAGGTGACGCGCTACAGCCGCCACCTCATCATCCCGGACGTCGGCGTGATCGGGCAGAAGCGGCTGAAGAACGCCAAGGTGTTGGTGATCGGTGCCGGTGGGCTCGGCTCGCCGACCCTTTTGTACCTGGCCGCCGCCGGGGTGGGCACGCTCGGCATCGTCGAGTTCGACGTGGTCGATGAGTCCAACCTGCAGCGGCAGATCATCCACGGCCAGTCCGACATCGGCCGGTCCAAGGCCCAGAGCGCCCGGGATTCCATCCTGGAGATCAACCCGCTGGTGACGGTGAACCTGCACGAGTTCCGGCTGGAACCCGACAACGCGGTGGAACTGTTCAGCCAGTACGACCTGATCCTCGACGGCACCGACAACTTCGCCACGCGTTACCTGGTGAACGACGCGGCCGTGCTGGCCGGCAAGCCCTATGTGTGGGGTTCGATCTACCGGTTCGAAGGCCAGGTGTCGGTGTTCTGGGAGGACGCGCCGGACGGGCCCGAGGGAAACAAGCAGGGCCTCAACTACCGCGATCTGTACCCCGAGCCGCCCCCACCGGGCATGGTGCCCTCGTGCGCCGAAGGCGGCGTGCTGGGCATCCTGTGCGCCTCGATCGCCTCGGTGATGGGAACCGAGGCGATCAAGCTGATCACCGGTATCGGAGAGCCGCTGCTCGGCCGGTTGATGGTGTACGACGCGTTGGACATGACGTACCGCACGATCCGCATCCGCAAGGATCCCGCCACACCGAAGATCACCGAGTTGATCGACTACGAGGCGTTCTGTGGCGTCGTCTCCGATGCGGCTGCCGAGGCTGCCGCCGGGTCGACGATCACTCCGTTGGAGCTCAAGGAGCTCATCGACTCCGGAAAGCCGCTGGCGCTGATCGACGTCCGCGAACCGGTGGAGTGGGACATCAATCACATCGCCGGCGCCGAGTTGATCCCGAAGCCGACGTTCGAATCGGGTGACGCGTTGGCCAAGCTGCCGGTAGATCGGACTCCAGTGCTGTACTGCAAGACCGGGATACGGTCAGCCGAGGTGCTCGCCATCGTCAAGCAGGCCGGTTTTTCCGACGCGGTGCATCTCCAGGGTGGAATCGTGGCCTGGGCCAAACAACTCGAGCCCGACATGGTGATGTACTGACGGCTGGTTTGCCGATCTACACCTTAGGCTGAGGTTGTGAGTGTGGAACGGCCGCCGGAACATGTGCTGGCGGCGTTCGGCCTGTCCGGGGTGCGCCCGGTACCGCTCGGCTCGAGCTGGGAGGGTGGCTGGCGCTGCGGCGAAGTGGTGATGTCGATGGTGCCCGAGCACGCCCGTGCGGCGTGGTCGGCCAAGGTTCGCGAAACGTTGTTCGTCGACGGGGTGCGGTTGGCCCGCCCGGTCCGATCGACCGACGGCCGTTACGTGGTTGCCGGCTGGCGGGCCGACACCTTCGTGGCAGGCACGCCCGAACCGCGTCATGACGAAGTGGTGTCGGCCGCAGTGCGATTGCACGAGGCCACCACGAAGTTGGAGCGGCCACGCTTCCTGACCCAACCGCCGGTGGCGCCGTGGGCCGATGTCGACGTGTTCATCGCCGCCGACCGCGCGGCCTGGGAGGACCGGCCGCTGCATTCGTTGCCGCCAGGAGCCAGGGTCTCGCCCGGATCGTCCGATGGGCAACGCTCCGTGGAGCTGATCAATCAACTGGCCGGCCTGCGCAGGCCGACCAAGAGCGCCAGCCAGCTCGTGCACGGCGATCTCTACGGCACCGTGCTTTTCGCGGGCACCGCCGCCCCGGGGATCACCGACATCACCCCGTACTGGCGCCCGGCCTCCTGGGCCGCCGGTGTGGTGGTGGTCGACGCGCTGTCGTGGGGCGACGCCGACGACGGCTTGATCGAACGGTGGCAATCGCTACCGGAGTGGCCACAGATGTTGTTGCGCGCCTTGATGTTCCGGCTTGCCGTGCATGCCCTGCACCCACGCTCCACCGCGGCGGCCTTCCCGGGCCTGGCGCGCACGGCCTCGTTGGTCCGGTTGATCCTGTAAGCCCTTTTCCCCGCGAGCAGACGCAAACCGGTACATTTCCGCGCAGAAAGGTACGGGTTTCTGTCTGCTCGCGGTCAGAACAGGTGGCGGTACTCGGCCAGGCGTACCCGTCCGTCGGCCGCCAACACCCCCTCGGCGCGCAGCCGTTCCAGTTGCCGGGTGGCCAGATGCGGAGCGGGCCGGCCCGAAGCCAGGATCACCCGGTGCCAAGGCAGGTCCGAGGAGTCGGTCCGCATGATCCAGCCGACGATCCGCGGACTGGAAAGCGCTGCGGCATCGGCGATGTCACCATAGGTGCACACCCGCCCCGGCGGGATCGCCGCCACCAACGCGCGCACGGCTTCCACCTGTTCCTCGGTGACGGCCGGCATCGTCAGCCCAGCCGCTCGCGGATCAACTTCGCCGTCTCGACCGGCATGGCATGGGCCACCATGTGATCGCAATCCCAGTCCAGCAGGCTGAAATCCGCGCCGAGGTGCGTACTCAGCTCACCGATGAGCTCATCACGCGCATAGGGGGGACTGGTGCGGGTGGCACGAACCAGCACTGTCGGAGTGCCTTGGCGCGGCAGGGCGACCGGACGAGCCAGCTCGCTCCAATATGACACCATCGCCGGGATGCTGATGCGCCACCCATAGCGTCCGCCCGGCAACTCGACGAGATGCTCATCCAGATCGCGGTCCAGCTCTGCCGGCGCCACATCACCCCACGACCCGTTGGCTTTCTCGGCTCGCGCTTCGGCGCGGTCGGGATAATCCGGCGAGGCCATCATGGCCTCGGCGATCTCGCGCATCCACTCACCGTCGAGGTGGACGGCCGGATCCAGCAACACCAGTCCGCTGACCAGATCCGGTTGTGCCGCAGCCAGATTCAGTGCCAGCGCCCCACCGAACGAGTGCCCGACCACCAACGTCGGACGGTCCAGGAGCGACGCCAGGGCCTCGACATTGGCATCCAGGGTCCATGGCGCCGCCCACGACGAGCGGCCATGCCCCAGCAGATCGGGGGCCAGCACCGCCACGTCGGACAGGTGCTGCTCGGCCAGCGTCTTCCAGCGCTGCCCATGTCCGGTCAACCCGTGGATCAGCAGTACCTGGGGCGTCTCGGCGGGGCCGTAGCGGTAGACATGCAACTTCTCGGCAGACATGTCGTTGATGCTGCCAGGAGGTCGGACGCCGCTACTTGCCGGGCCATTCGCTCCAATCCGCTCCGCTACTTGTCGGGCTGCTCACTCCAATCCGCTCCGCTACTTGTCGGTCCCTTCTGGTGTCATTCCTCCCATGACCACACACCACCTCGCATCGGCACCGGCCGACACCGAGCTGCTGGCACCGGGCTGCAACGGTGTGGTCCGAGTGCTGGGTGGGCCCGGCACGGGGAAGAGCTCGCTGTTGATCAGCACCGCGGTCGAACACATCGCAGCGGGAACCGATCCCGAGTCGGTGCTGTTACTGACCGGTTCGGCGCGGTTGCGCAGTGAGGCCAGGGCCGCCATCACCGCGCGGCTGCTCGGGGCGGGCACCCACGGTGTGGTGCGGGAGCCCCTGGTGCGCACCGTGCACTCCTACGCGTTTGCGTTGCTGCGACTGGCCGCTCAGCGCAACGGAGATCCGCCACCGCGGCTGATCACCACCGCCGAACAGGACGGGATCATCCGCGAACTGCTCGCCGGTGACCTGGAGGACGGCGCGAACTCGCCGGTGGGCTGGCCCGAACAACTGTGGCCCGCACTGAGCACCGCCGGTTTTGCCACCGAGTTGCGTGATCTGATGGCCCGGTGCACCGAGCGCGGCGTGGATCCGCGTGCGCTGCAACGGTTGGGCCGTTCGGCCGGACGCCCGGAGTGGTTGGCGGCCGGCCGGTTTGCCCAGGCCTATGAGCAGATCATGTTGTTGCGGGCGGCGGTCGGTATGGCTGCACCGCAGGCCACCGTCCCGGCGCTGGGAGCGGCCGAACTGGTCGGCGCGGCGTTGGAGGCGCTCGGCACCGACGCCGACCTGCTGGCTGCCGAACGGGCCCGGATCAGCCTGCTCCTGGTCGACGATGCCCAGCATCTCGATCCGCAGGCCGCCCTGCTGGTCCGGGTCCTGGCTGCCCGGGCCGGACTGACCGTTGTTGCCGGGGACCCCGACCAAGTGGTGTTCGGTTACCGCGGTGCCGATCCGGTGTTGCTGCGCGATGACGACGCACCCGCGATCACCCTCACCCGGTCCCATCGGTGTGCTCCCGCGGTCGCCACCGCGATCTCGAATATCGGGCGGCGGCTGCCCGGTGTCGCGGCCACCCGAGTGCTGGAAGGCAATGCCGAGCACGGACCGGGCGAGGTCACCATGCGGTTGGCCGCCACTGCCCACGCGGAGAACACCTACATCGCAGACGCGTTGCGTCGAGCGCATCTGGTGGACGGGGTGCCATGGTCGGAGATGGCGGTGGTGGTGCGCTCGATCCCGCGGGTGGGTGCCGCGCTGGCGCGCGCGCTGACCGCGGCCGGGGTGCCGGTGGAGGCGACGGGCGCCGACCTCGGGCTGGCGCAGCAGCCTGCCGTCGCAGCGCTGTTGACGGTTCTGGACGTCACCGCCGCAGGAACACTCGACGGTGACAGCGCCGTGCGCCTGCTGACCGGCCCGATCGGCCGTGTCGACCCGGTGACCCTGCGGCAACTGCGCCGGGCCCTGCGTCGCGCTGACGGCTCTTCTCCGCCCCGTGATTTCACCGACCTGCTGGTCGCCGCGATCGACACCGAGCCCGCCGGTCTGTCGGTCGAACACCTCAAGCCCCTACGCCGGCTGCGATCGGTGCTGTCCGCGGCGCGTCGGAGCCAGCGTGACGGGGCCGATCCGCGCCATACCCTGTGGCAAGCATGGAATGCCTGCCGCCTGCAATCGCGGTGGTTGGCGGCCAGCGAGCGTGGCGGCACCATCGGAGCACAGGCCGATCGTGACCTGGATGCGGTGACCGCGCTGTTCGACGTGGCCGACCAGTACGTCAGCCGCACCGCCGGCGCGTCCCTGCGCGGCCTGGTCGATCACGTCGCCACCCTGGGAACCTCGCTCTCGGCACCGGACTCGGGCACCGGGTCTGATGCGGTGTCGGTGCTCAGCGCACATGCCGCGCTCGGGCGGGAATGGGATTTCGTCGTGATCGCCGGCGTTCAAGAAGGCCTGTGGCCCAACACAGTTCCACGCGGCGGGGTGCTGGGTACGCAGAATCTGGTGGATGTGCTCGACGGGGTGGCCGCTCCGGCCGACCGTGCCGTGTCGACCCGGGCACCGCTGCTGGCCGAGGAGCGCCGCTTGTTGATGGCCGCGATGGGCCGGGCCCGCAGGCGGCTGTTGGTGACCGCGGTGGACAGCGACGGCGGTGACGAATCGTTGCTGCCGTCGGCGTTCTGTGCCGAATTGGCCGAGGTGGCGGCCGATTCTGTACCGCTACCGCCGTTGGCGGCTCCGCGGGTGCTGGTGCCCTCGGCGGTCGTGGGTCGGTTGCGGGCCGTGGTCTGCGCCCCCGAGGGTTCCGTCGATGATGAGTCACGTGCCTGTGCGGCAACGCAATTGGCGCGGCTGGCCGCGGCCGGGGTGCCCGGGGCCCACCCGTCCCAGTGGCACACCATGACCGCGCTGTCCACCGAGGAACCGTTGTGGTCGGCGGTGGACGGGGTGGCTCCCGAGGTGGTCCTGTCGCCGTCGACGCTGCAGATGCTCAGCGACTGTCCGCTGCGCTGGCTGTTGGAGCGGCACGGCGGCAATGACGGACGCGATGTGCGATCCACCGTCGGGTCGTTGCTGCATGCCCTCGTTGCGGACCCGGGGAAGACAGAGGCTCAGCTGGTCAACGATCTGGAAAAAGTCTGGGAGGATCTGCCTTTCGACGCGAAGTGGTATTCGGACAACGAGTTGTCGCGCCACCGGGCGATGTTGGAGACGTTCACCCGGTGGCGCGCAGACTCCCGGGCTCAGTTGACCGAGGTGGCCACCGAGATCGACGTGGACGGCGTGCTCGTCGAGTCGGGTGAGGACGGCCCCGAGGTCCGGATCCGGGGACGGTTGGACCGCCTCGAACGTGACCGGGCCGATCGGCTGGTGGTGGTGGACCTGAAGACCGGCAAGAGTCCGGTCACCAAGGACGATGCGCAAAAGCACGCCCAGTTGGCCACGTACCAACTCGCCGTGGCCGCCGGCCTGGTGCCGCACGGGGATCAACCCGGCGGCGGCCGCTTGGTATACCTGGGCAAGGCGGGGGCGGCCGGTGCCACCGAACGCGAACAGGACCCGATGACACCCGAGACCCGTGCGGAATGGCTCGACACAGTGCGCGATGCTGCAGCGGCCACGGCCGGGCCGCAGTTCGTGGCCCGCGTCAACGACGGCTGCGCGAACTGTCCGGTGCGCTCGTCGTGCCCAGCCCAGGCCGCCGGAGAACGGTCATGACCGGATTCCCGCAGACCAGCGTCCGTTACAGCCCGACGGAGTTGTCCGCTGCTCTGGGGCTGTTCCCACCGACGGACGAGCAGGCCGCGGTCATCGCCGCCCCGCCGGGACCGCTGGTGGTGATCGCCGGGGCAGGCGCCGGCAAGACCGAGACCATGGCGGCCCGGGTGGTCTGGTTGGTGGCCAACGGTTTCGCCTCGCCCTCGCAGGTACTGGGCCTGACATTCACCCGCAAGGCTGCCGGCCAGCTGTTGCGTCGGGTGCGTACGCGGCTGGCCCGGCTCGCCGGTGTCGGCCTGGGCACCGGTGGTGCCGACGAAATCGCCACGGTCAGCACCTATCACGCGTTCGCCGGGACCCTGCTGCGTGAGCACGGTCTACTGCTGCCGGTGGAACCGGACACCCGGCTGCTCAGCCAGACGGAGCTGTGGCAACTGGCATTCGAGGTGGTGTGTGCGCATCCCGGTGAGCTCGCCATCGAAAAGACCCCGGCCGCCGTCACCGACATGGTGCTGCGGCTCGCGGGCGCGCTGGCCGAGCACCTGGTGGACACCGACCAGCTGCGCGATACCCATGTGGAGCTCGAGCGGCTCGTGCACACCTTGCCGGCGGGACCGTATCAACGTGACCGTGGGCCCAGTCAGTGGCTGCTGAAGATGTTGGCCACCCAGACCGAACGCACCGAGTTGGTGCCGCTGATCGATGCGCTTCATCGGCGGATGCGGGCCGACAAGGTAATGGATTTCGGCATGCAGATGTCGGCGGCGGCACGGCTGGCGGCGGGCTTCCCCCAGGTCGGTGCGCAGCTACGGGAGCGGTTCCGCGTGGTGTTGCTCGACGAGTACCAGGACACCGGACACGCTCAGCGGGTGGCGTTGTCCTCGCTGTTCGGCGGTGGTGTCGACGACGGCCTGGCGTTGACCGCGGTGGGGGATCCGATCCAGTCGATCTACGGCTGGCGCGGCGCATCGGCGACCAACCTGCCCCGGTTCACCACGGATTTTCCGTTGGCCGACGGTACGCCGGCCCCGACCCTGGAATTGCGGACCAGCTGGCGCAACCCGCCCAGTGCGCTGCATCTGGCCAACGCGGTGTCGGCCGAGGCGCGGCGGCGTTCGGTCACGGTGCACGAGCTGCGCCCCCGGCCTGACGCCGAACCGGGCACCATCCGGTGTGCGCTGCTGGACGACGTCGAGGCCGAACGAGGCTGGGTGGCAGACCATTTGGCGACGCTCTATCACGGCGCGGTCGCCCAGGGCCTGGCCACGCCGACCGCTGCGGTGCTGGTGCGCCGCAACGCCGACGCCGCGCCGATGGCTGAGGCGCTGAGTGCCCGTGGGGTGCCGGTCGAGGTGGTGGGGGTGGCCGGGCTGCTGGCGGTGCCCGAAGTGGCCGATCTGGTGGCGATGCTGCGGCTGGTGGCCGATCCGGCTGCGGGCTCGGCGGTGATGCGGGTGCTGACCGGACCGCGGTGGCGGTTGGGTGCCCGGGACATCGCCGCGCTGTGGCGCCGGGCGAGGGAACTCGACGACCGGCCGGTGGGGGAGCCCAGCGCCGCCGAGATCGTGGCGCAGGCGGCTCCGGATGCCGACGCGGCCTGTCTGGCCGATGCGATCTGCGATCCCGGTGCGGCCGAACACTATTCGCCGGCCGGCCACCAGCGGATCGAGGCGCTCGGCCGGGAGCTGACCATGCTGCGGGCCCACCTGAGCCATCCGCTGCCCGAGCTGGTGGCCGAGGTGCGACGGGTCGCCGGTCTCGACGCGGAGGCACGGGCGGCCCGCCCGGTGACCGCGGGCTGGACCGGCACCGAGAACCTGGACACGTTCTGTGATCTGGTGGCCGATTTCGCCGGCCGTCCAGGCGGGTCCGTGCTCGCGCTGCTGGCCTACCTCGACGTGGCCGCCGACGTGGAAAACGGCCTGGCCCCCGCCGAATTGACGGTCTCACACGACCGGGTGCAGATCCTCACCGTGCACGCCGCCAAGGGACTGGAATGGCAGGTGGTCGCCGTCCCGCACCTGAGCGGGCGGGTGTTTCCGTCGACCGCGTCAGCGCGCACCTGGCTCACCGACTCCTCGGATCTGCCTCCGCTGTTGCGCGGTGACCGCGCGGTCGAATCGGAACTGGGCGTACCAGTGCTGGACGTCTCCGACGTCAACGATCGAAAGATCCTGTCGGACAAGATCAACGAGCACAAACGCACCCTCGAGCAGCGGCGCATCGACGAGGAACGCCGGTTGCTCTACGTCGCGATCACCCGATCGGAGGACACCCTGCTCGTCTCCGGGCACCACTGGGGCGCCACCGAAGGCAAGCCGCGCGGCCCGTCGGAGTTCCTGAGCGAGATCAAGGCCATTGTGGAGGACGCTGCCGCGGCGGGTCAGCCGTGCGGCGAGATCGAGCAATGGGCAGCGGAACCGGCGGCCGGTGCGGTAAACCCGTTGCGCGACAAGACCGTCGAAGCGCTTTGGCCGGCAGCTCCGGCCCGGTCCACCGATGCCGAGCGGGGAGCGGCGCTGGTGTCACAGGCTCTGGCCGGCGCAGACCAGGCCGGTGCGGGTGAGGGGGACGGCATCGACCACGAAGGCTGGGCCGCCGACGTCGACGCGCTTCTGGCCGAGCGTGAACGTGGTGGGCAGGTGGTTCCGGTCGAGCTGCCCGGGCAGCTGTCGGTCAGCACCTTGGTGGAGCTGAGCCGTGACCGGCAGGCCGCGCTGCAGCGTCTGCATCGACGGCTGCCGCAGCGCCCGGATCCGCACGCATTGTTGGGCACCGCGTTTCACGAGTGGGTGCAGCGGTTCTTCCATTCCGAGCGGTTGTTCGACCTCGACGATCTGCCCGGCGCGGTGGACAGCGACAGCGGACGTGCCGGCGCCGCCGAACTGTCGGAGCTGCAGGACGCATTCGTCATGTCGCCGTGGGCGGCCCGCACCCCGATCGAGGTGGAGGTGCCGTTCGACATGGCGATCGGCACGACACGAACCACCGTCGTCCGCGGCCGCATCGATGCCGTGTTCGCCGACGACGACGGAACCACCACGGTCGTGGACTGGAAAACCGGTGAACCGCCGGTCACCCCGGAGGCCTTGGCGCAGGCTTCGGTCCAGCTCGCGGTGTACCGCCTGGCCTGGGCAGCGTTACGGGGATGCCCACCCGAATCGGTACGCGCGGCGTTCCATTACGTGCGTTCCGGGCAGACGGTCAGCCCGGAATCGCTACCGGGGGAGGACGAACTGGTCGCGCTGCTGACCGCCCCGGTCGACGAGCGGCCGACGGATGCGGGTCAGGCGGCCGGCGAGGAGTTGCGGTAAACCCGCAGCGCCCCAGTGATCATCGGGATCTGCAAGGGCAGCCGGGCGATCGCGACGATCCGCATCGGCCACGGCTTGTCCCACCACAGCCGGACCATGTTCACGTTGCCCGGGAACACGGCGACGAACAACGCGATGGCCGCCAGCGCGCCCAGGCGGCGGGTACGCGGCGCGGCCAGCAGCGCGCCGGTGGCCAGCTCACCCACGCCGGAGGCGTAGGTGTAAAAGCGCGGGGTGCCGGGCAGTTCGGCCGGAATGATCGAGTCGAACGGTTTGGGAGCGACGAAATGCAGCGTGCCCATGCCGAGGAGCAGGGCGGCCATGCGTCGGGCAGGTGCGGAGGAGATCCGCTGAGACGGGGATGCGGTCATGGTTACATTGTGACGTGCGTCTGATCAGATGGGTCCCGGCGCGTCCCGGGGCACTTTGCTCGATGATGAGGTCGCGTGGGTAAAGGCAGGCTGCGGCGTCGCCTCGCCGCGATCGACTCGAACCTCACCTCGCGCCCGGATGCGGCGCTCGTCGATGTCTTGCGGATTCCCGAGCCGTTCGTCAGCCCGGCCCGCAGGATCTTCATGCGCGTGCTGTACGCGTTGGGGGCGCTGTTCGCCGCGGTGCTCATCGTCTACATGGACCGCTACGGCTATCGGGACAACGACAGCGCCCCGGACGCCAACAATCCACTGTCATTCCTGGATTGCCTGTACTACGCCACGGTGTCGCTGTCCACAACCGGTTACGGCGACATCACGCCGTATTCGGACTCGGCGCGACTGGTCAACGTCATCATCATCACGCCGCTGCGGGTGGCGTTCCTGATCGTGCTGATCGGTACCACAGTGGAAACCTTGACCACCCAGTCGCGGCAGGCGCTGAAGATTCAGCGATGGAGGAACAAAGTGCGTAACCACACCGTCGTCGTCGGATACGGCACCAAGGGCCGCACCGCGGTCGCCGCGATGGTCGGCGATGAGGTCTCGCCGGCCGACATCGTCGTCGTCGACGAGAACGCGGGCGCGCTGGAACGCGCCAAAGGCGCGGGGTTGGTGACCGTGCACGGCGACGCCACCAACTCCTCGGTATTGCGACTGGCCGGCGCCCAGCACGCCAAGTCGATCATTGTCGCGGCCGACAATGACGCCAGCGCGGTGCTCGTCACGCTGACCGCGCGCGAATTGGCACCCAAGGCCAAGATCATCGCGGCGGTGCGGGAGTCGGACAACCTGCACCTGCTCAAGCAGTCCGGAGCGGATTCCACCGTGGTGTCATCGGAGACCGCGGGCCGGCTGCTCGGTATCGCCACGCAGACGCCCAGCGTGGTGGAGATGATGGAAGACTTACTGACACCCGATGCCGGCTTCGCCATCGCCGAGCGAGAGGTCAGTCCCAAGGAGGAGGGCGGCTCGCCGCGGCATCTGCATGACATCGTGCTCGGCGTGGTGCGTGAGGGCCGTTTGTTGCGGGTGGACGCGCCGGAAGTCGATGCACTGGAAGCGGGCGACCGGCTGCTCTACATCCGCAGCGCGGACGCCGAGCGATGAGCGCCAGGAGTTTCGGCCTCCGCAATATCCCGTTGTTGTCCCGGGTCGGTGCCGACCGTGCCGACGCCTTGCGTACCGATATCGAGGCCGCGACCGCGGGTTGGCCGGACGCGTTGCTGCTACGGGTCGATCGACGTAACCAGGTGCTGATCTCCGGTGGTCAGGTGGTGCTCGGCAAGGCGTCGAGCCTGGGTACCGACAAACCGCCGGAGCATGCGGTGTTTCTGGGGCGGATGGGTGACGGCCGACATGTGTGGGGAGTGCGCGCTGCACTGGAGGCGCCCGAAGATCCGGAGGCGCCTGCGGAGGTGCTCGACCTGCGGCGCGCCGGGGAGGTCTTCGACGATCTCAGCGCCCAGTTGGTGGCCACCGCCACCGCATTGCTGAACTGGCATGACCGTGCCCGGTTCAGCGCGGTGGACGGAGCAGCGACGAGGTCGGCGAAGGGCGGTTGGTCACGGGTTGATCCGGTCAGCGGTCACGAGGAGTTCCCGCGTATCGATCCGGCGGTGATCTGCCTGGTGCACGACGGTCACGACCGTGCGGTGCTGGCGCGCCAGACCGTCTGGCCCGAGCGGTTGTTTTCGATTCTGGCCGGCTTCGTCGAAGCCGGGGAATCGTTCGAGGCGTGTGTGGTGCGCGAGATCGCCGAAGAGATCGGCCTGGCGGTCACCGATGTGCAGTACCTCGGTAGCCAGCCCTGGCCGTTTCCGCGGTCGTTGATGGTCGGGTTCCACGCCATCGGAGATCCGGAGCAGCCGTTCTCGTTCAACGACGGTGAGATCGCCGAGGCGCAGTGGTTCACTCGGGCCGAGATCCGGGAGGCCCTGGATCAGGGTGACTGGAACTCGGCCGGAGGTACGCCGTCGCGGCTGCTGCTGCCCGGGTCGATCTCGATCGCCCGCGAGATCATCGAATCCTGGGCTGCGTTGTAGCTCGCGGGGCATCAGCCCAGCCGGACTCAGCCGAGTTTGGCTTTGACCTGCTTGATGGTCGGGTTGGTCAGCGTCGAGCCGTCGGGGAACTTCACGGTGGGCACCACGTGGTTGCCCCCGTTGACCGATCCGACGAACTCGGCCGCGGCCGGATCCTGCTCGATGTCCACCTCGGTCCACGCGATGCCCTCGGCCTTCAGCGCGGTCTTGAGCCGGGAGCAGTAGCCGCACCAGGTGGTGGTGTACATGGTCAGTGCAGACGGTGTAGCAGTCATAGTCAGGACAACGTAACCGATCACTCCGGCATGCCCGATAGTCTGCATCTACCTGAGTGCTTCACAGATGTCGATGGGATGGAGCGTGCATGGCTCGGCTTGTGCCGCCGGTATCGGGTGATCCGCACGCCTTCGACGAACTCAGGTTGCAGGTTCGCCGGTTCGTCGCCGAACAGCAGCAGTCCGGCAGAATCGGCCGGTATGCCGACAGCTGGTTGACCGGGTGGGACGAGGATTTCAGTCGGGCCCTGGCTGCCCGCGGCTGGCTGGGGATGACGGTGCCGGTGGAGTACGGCGGGCACGGGCGCAGTCATCAGGAGCGCTTCGTGATCACCGAGGAATTGCTGGCGGCCGGGGCCCCGGTCGGAGCGCACTGGATCGCCGACCGCCAGATCGTGCCTTCGTTGCTCAAGTACGGGACCGAGGAGCAGCGACGAAAGTTACTGCCCGCCATCGCAAAAGGCGAGTGCTACTTCGGCATCGGGATGAGCGAGCCCGATTCCGGATCAGATTTGGCCAGTGTGCGGACCAAGGCGGTGCCGGCTGAGGGTGGCTGGCGGATCACGGGCACCAAGGTGTGGACGTCGGGTGCGCACCTGGCCCACGCCTTCATCTGCCTGGCCCGCACCGCGCCGGTGGATCCGGCGCACCGCCACGACGGTCTGAGCCAGTTCATCGTCGACCTGTCGGCACCAGGCGTCGATGTCCGGCCCATCATCTCGATGAACGGCAAGCGCCACTTCAACGAGGTGATTCTCGACGAGGTGTTCGTGCCCGAGGCCATGGTGTTCGGCACCATCGGCAACGGTTGGGAGCAGGTGACCTCGGAACTCAGCTTCGAGCGCAGCGGGCCCGAGCGTTTCCTGTCGACGTTCCCGCTGCTGGCCGACATGGCCTCGCTCATGCGGGACGGAACCCTGCCTCGTCACACCGATCTGGGCCGCTATCTGGGCCGGATCAGCGGTTTGCGCCAGATGTCCATGGCGGTCGCGGGGGCACTGGAGCGACGGGAGCCGGCTGACACCGCGGCCGCGGTGGTCAAGGTGCTCGGCACCGCCACCGAAGGTGACATCGCCGATTTCGCCGACGTGCTCGGTGAGACCGATGACGACGCCTACCGGGCGATGTTGGCCGACGCCGTCGCCCAGCGTCCGGGGTTCACCCTGCGTGGTGGCGCCAATGAGGTGTTGCGTGGGGTGATTGCGCGGGGACTGGGGTTGAGATGAGTGTCGACGCCGATCTGGTCGAGATGATGTCGGCCGTCTTCGCTGCGCACCGGGAGCAACATCAGCCTGGCGAGGCCGTCGACGAGTTGTGGGCGCGCCTGCGTGAACTGGGACTGGTTCGGCTGACCGGGTCCGAGGACTCCGGTGGCAGTGGCGCCGGCTGGGCCGAGGCCGTCGAGCTGTTGCGGGCAGCGGCCTTCCACGGCGTGAAAGTGCCGCTGGCCGAACATGATCTGTTGGCGTGCTGGCTGCTGGAGACGGCCGGATTGGCGATCGACGATTCCCGGCGTACCGCGTGTGTGCTCGATGACGACGGTGCCGCTCGTGGCGTGCCGTGGGCGGCGGACGCCGATCGGGTGGTGCTGTTCTGGCGTGACGCCAGCGGCTGGCGGGTGGCCGATGTGGACACCTCGTCGCTGTCGGTCAGTCGAGGGCGCAATAGTGCGGGGGAGCCCCGTGACGCGATCACCGCGGATATCGCGAGTTTGACCGGAACTGCGGTGCCAGACAAGACGTTCGAGGAGTTCAGCCGGCGCGCCGCACTGGTACGGGCGGTTCAGGTATGCGCCGCGTTGGACCGGATTCTGGAATTGTCGGTGTCTCACGCCGGTGAGCGTCTGCAGTTCGGCCGGCCGTTGGCGAAGTTCCAGGCCGTACAGCACCTGGTGGCCGACATCGCCGCCGAGTCGGCATTGGCCCGGGCCGCCACCGATGGTGCCCTGGATGCGGCGATTCGATCCGATTGGTCCGCAGCCGAATTGGATTTCCTTGTCGCGGTTGCCCGTTCGTGTGTCGGTCACGCCGCCTCGGTGGTGGTGCGCAACGCTCATCAGGTGCACGGCGCGATCGGTACGACGCGCGAGCACCGGCTGCACGAGTTCACCATGCCTGCCCTGGCGTGGCGTTCGGAGTACGGTTCGGTGGCGTACTGGGACGAGGTCCTCACCGAGTACGCCACCGGAGCGAGCGCGAACGGATTGTGGGCGTTGGTCGCCGGCGCGGGCGACTGATCCGGCAATTCGGAATGTCGACGATATGACACCCGCTGTCCTATGGGACGATGTACCGAAGTGTGCTTCGGCGGTTACGGGCAGGAGGTGTTGTGAGCGCTCTGGTGCGTGCTGTGCGTCAACAGCGAGGCATGACCCTTGAGGAGCTCGCCGAAGCGACCGGGCTGACCAAGAGCTATCTGTCCAAGGTCGAACGGCAGCGTTCCACCCCGTCGATCGCGGTCGCGATGAAGCTGGCCCGCGCGCTCGAGGTCGATGTCGCACAACTGTTCTCCGAGGACCCGGCGGTCACGACGTTGGCCGTCGACCGTGCGGGCGAGCGAGGGGCCAACCGGTATCAAGCGGTGGCCGCGGGGATGCTCGGAAAGTCGATGTCGCCGTTCATCGTGCGGCCGACGCTCAAGTTCGCCGACCACCCTCATCCCGAACACGCCGGGCAGGAGTTGGTGTTCGTTCACGCCGGCACCGTGGAGTTGCGGTACCAGGACGAGTTGGTGGTCCTGGAGTCCGGTGACTGCGCGTATTTCGATGCCTCCCTGCCGCACCAACTCCGACAGCGAGGCAGCGCACCCAGCGAGGTTCTGGTGATCACCCACACCGAGTACAGCCGTAATCGCTGACTTACGTTCAGGACTCGCGTGAGCACTTGAGATTCACGTGCACGGTGGGGAGCAGTACGCCTCCAATCATAGGACGCAATGTGTCATAAAGGAAACCATTGCCGGACCCGCGGCCTTAGAGGTGAAAATCGCGCGTTCGACCGGGTTTTCACCCGGCGGAGTCGTGCCTAGGCCGGTGCTCCCGATTTAATGCCTGCCACGTTGCGTCGGTACCAGGGGCGGCCGTGCCAGCGCTGGTAGTGCCAGACTGTCCTCGGTAGGAGACCACGCTTGTGTAGCCAATAGCTGCTGGGCGTGGACAGACTGGGATCTTGGCGGCCGACTGTGACCTCGCCGAGAACCACGCCCTCGCCTTCCTCGGCCCGTCGTTCGGCGACGATCTGGCCTGATGCTGTGGTGATCATGGTCGAGCCCTCGAAGTGGCCGCGGTATGTCGCCGGTAGCCAGGGCATTGAGCATTCGAGGTGGCCTGCGTGGGCCGCGTGGACACAGGGTGCGCCAACGTAGCGCGAGAACGAGGCCGCCGCTGTGCGGGCGGTGAGTCGGTTGTTGCGCTCCAGCCGGTCGAACACGGCATGTGGTTGCCACCGCGGGATCGACCACCAGCCAGAGCCGGTCATGAGCAGGTCCACGCGACCCCGCAGGCGTCGGACTGTGTCTGTGCGCATCAGCTCCCAGCACACCGCGGCGCCTACCTGATACTCGCCGGTGTCGATGACGCCGTCGTCATTGCCGCCCACGTAGAACGCGTTCTCCCACATCGTGGGGAGATCCTTGTCGTGTCGCCCGATTACGCCGGTCGGATCGGCGAGAAAATACGCGTTGCGGACGTGTCCGTCGGGGTCACGGCACAGGAAAGAGCCGCCGACGAGGGCTGAGTGCCGACGCGCGAGCGTGGTGAGAAGCTGTGTCGCGGGGCCGTCGGGCGGTAACGCCGCATCGGCCAGCGAGGCTGCGAAGCCGATCCCCGTGGAGAAGAACTCCGGTAACGCGATGATGCGTGCCCCCGCATGCCCGGCCTCATCGCCGAGTCGCTCGCAGGCGGCCAGGTTCGCCGGAACATCGGCGAGCGCCGCATCGAGTTGGACTGCCGCTGCCAGAACCATGATCGAACACTCCTCGGGTTGTGGACACATGGTGTCACCTGTTGGCAAGCGTAGCTGGCGCCAAGCACCGTTGACATGAGGACACAAAGTGTCCTACGGTCATTTTTGTGTCGCTGGTCCCTCCACAGAGAAAGGCAGGCCGAGATGACGACTACGCTTGGTGATTCGAAACAGGTTCTGATGCAGCGGGCGCTCGATGGATTGTCGACCCATATCGAGGAGTCCACCCTGACTACGCGGCAGAAACTGGCGTTGACGTGTCGAGCGCTTTTCGATGCGGGCCACGACTCCGGCCTGGCCGGTCAGATAACCGCTCGGGCCGGCAAGCCCGGTACCTACTACACCCAACGACTGGGGCTGGGCTTCGACGAGATCTCCGAAGACAATCTGCTGCTGGTCGACGAAGATCTCAACGTCCTCGAGGGTGAGGGAATGGCCAACCCCGCCAACCGATTCCACACCTGGATCTACCGCGCCCGGCCCGACGTTCAGTGCATCGTGCACACCCACCCGTTCCACGTCGCGGCGCTGTCGATGCTGGAAGTCCCGCTGCAGGTATCGCAGATGGATATCGCGCCACTGTACGACGATTGCGCCTTCCTGGCCGACTGGCCCGGCATTCCGGTCGGCAACGAAGAGGGTGAGATCATCAGCGCCGCATTGGGGGACAAGAAGGCGATCCTGCTGGCCCACCACGGCCATGTGATCGCCGGAGCGAGCATCGAGGAATCATGCTCGCTGGCGATGCTGATCGAGCGCGGCGCCAAACTGCAACTGGCTGCCATGGCGGCGGGCACGATCGCCGAGTTGCCGCCGCGACTGGCGCGCGAGGCCCACGACTGGACGCTGCGGCCCAAACGCAGCCAGGCCAACTTCGCCTACTACGCCCGGCGCGCGCTGCGCAATCACCCCGACGCGCTCACCAGCTGAGCATCCCCGCACGCCTCAGCCCCGATCCGGATTCGAACCGCAAAGGAACAACCAGAATGACCGCCAACACTGAGATCCACGGAATTCTCGCCTATCCGGTGACCCCGTTCACCGACGACCACCAGATCGACACGGGCAAGCTGGCTGCCCTGGTCGAACGCCTGGTGGCCGGCGGAGCGCACGGTATCGTCCCGCTGGGCAGCACCGGTGAGTCGGCGTACCTCACCGAAGCCGAGTTCGATGCCGTCATCGACACCACGATCGGCGTGGTCGACCGTCGGGTGCCCGTCATCATCGGCGCGTCAGATTTGACCACGGCCAACACCATTCGCCGGGCGCAGTACGCCGAGCGGGCCGGTGCCGACGCGGTCATGGTGCTGCCGATCTCGTATTGGAAGCTGTCCGAGCGGGAGATCGCCCAGCACTATGCGTCCATCGGCGCCGCGATCGGGATTCCGATCATGGTCTACAACAACCCGGCGACCAGTGGCATCGACATGCGACCGGAGCTGCTGGTGCAGATGTTCAACGACATCGACAACGTCACCATGGTCAAGGAATCCACCGGTGACATCACCCGTATGGAGCGACTGTCCGAGCTCACCGACGGCCGGCTGCCGTTCTACAACGGCAGTAATCCCATGATTCTCAAGGCATTCAAGGCGGGAGCCAGGGGCTGGTGTACAGCGGCGCCGAACCTGCTGCCGCAGCCGTGCCTGGATCTCTACGCAGCGGCACAGGCCGGAGACTGGACGAAGGCCGAGGCCATCTACGCCGAACTCAAGCCCTTCCTGGAGTTCATCGTCGCCGGTGGTCTGCCCACGACGATCAAGGGCGGTCTGGAACTGGTGGGACAGGGCGTCGGCGTGCCGCGGTTGCCGTTGCTCCCGCTCGACGGCGAGGGGCGCGAGGAACTGAGCCGACTCCTCTCGGTGTCGTGAGGCTCACCTGCCCAGCAACTTTCGGGTGCGGGCCGGCGCTGCGGCCGGGATGTCAGCGAGGATGTCGGCAAGTGTGACGTCGTCGAGGCTGGCCCGCCAGGCCTGGTGCGCCTCAGCCATTTTCACGGCCAGGATGCACTCGTGGCGGCACCAGGCGGCAGGTAGGGCGCCGCGGCCCTGCTGTCGGATCTCGCGGCATTCATAGGGAGCGGCCGCGCCGTCGACGGCTTCGACGATCTGCAGCAGCGTGATGTCGGCTGGTGCCCGCCCGAGCCGGAACCCACCGCGCGGGCCGGTCGTCGCGGTCAACACGCCCGCACGGGTGAGTGCCTGCAGCTGCTTGGCGAGGTAGGCCGCGGGCAGGTCGAAGTACTCCGCGAGATCGGCGGCCGATGCGGTGGTCCCGGCTTCGAGCTGCGCCAGTGACGTCGCGCAGTGCAGCGCCCACTCGGTGGCCACGGGAAGTTTCACGGGCCGTAGTTTATTACAGATATCAAGGACCTATATAGTCCGAGATATCTATCGGTCAGGACAGGAGTCGTCATGCGGATCGCAGTTGCCGGGGCTACGGGAAACATCGGGGCGCGCGTGGTCGCGGCGCTGCAGGGTGCTGGACACGACGTGGTGGCGATCAGCCGCTCGAACGGGGTGGACCTGTCCACCGGTGACGGGCTCGATGCGGCGCTGGCCGGGGTGGAGGCTGTCGTCGACGCGATCAGTGCCCCGCCCGCGGACCGGGACAGCACCGTGGACTACCTGGGCACCGCCACCCGCACTCTGCTCGCTGCCGAGGCCAGGGCCGGGGTCAAGCACCACGTCCTGCTCTCGATCGTGGGAATCCACGACATCGAGGGCAATCCGCACTACGCCGGGAAGCGCGAGCAGGAGCGGCTGGTGCAAGCCGGGTCTGTGCCATGGACGATCGTGCCTGCGACGCAGTTCCACGATTTCGCCGAGATGGTGGTGAGTTGGACCGAGCAGAACGGGCGTGCCGAAATCGCACCGCTGCTGGTGCAGCCCATCGATCCCGATGACGTGGCCGGCGTGCTCGCCGAGATCGTCGTGGGTGACCCGCAAGGCCGCTACGTCGACGTGGCCGGCCCGCAGACCCAGGATCTGGTCGACATGGCCCGGCGCACCCTGGCCGCGCGCGGCCGTGAGGTGACGTTGGTGCCGACGTGGTCGTCGATCTTCGGTCTGTCGATGTCCGGCAACGCGCTGCTGCCCGGCCACGGCGCCCGCATCGCGCCCACCACGTTCGACCAGTGGTTGAGCCGGCAGCGATAGACCGCGCGCCCGGGTCTGTCACCGGTCCCTGACATCATGGACCGCATGCCGTTGGAGGCTCCCTCGACCGCCCTGGGCGATCTGGACGATGAGCAGCGGGAGGCAGTGCTGGCCGCCCGCGGCCCGGTGTGCGTGCTCGCCGGCGCAGGCACCGGCAAGACCCGGACCATCACCCGCCGGATCGCACACCTGGTGGCCGGTGGCCACGTCGCGCCCAGTCAGGTGCTCGCGGTGACGTTCACCGCGCGGGCCGCCGGCGAGATGCGCGGCCGGTTGCGGGCCCTGGGGCAGGAAGCCGGAGTGAACACCGCTGCGGTGCAAGCGGTGACGTTTCACGCCGCGGCGCGCCGACAGCTGCAGTATTTCTGGCCCCGCCTCGTCGGGGACACCGGGTGGGAGCTGCTCGACAGCAAGTTCGCCGTCGTCGCGCAGGCCGCCAACCGGACCGGGATGCAGACCAGCACCGACGACGTGCGTGATCTCGCCGGTGAAATCGAATGGGCCAAGTCATCTTTGATCACGCCGGAGGCTTACGGTGCCGCCGTGGCGAAAGCCGGTCGGGACATCCCGTTCGACGCGGCCAAGGTTGCGGCGGTCTACGCCGGGTACGAGGCGCTCAAAGCCCGCCGTGACGGCTCGACGCTGCTGGATTTTGACGACCTGCTGCTGCATACCGCCGCGGCCATCGAGAACGACGCCGCGGTCGCCCAGGAGTTCCGCGATCGGTACCGCTGCTTCGTCGTCGACGAGTATCAGGACGTCACGCCCCTGCAGCAGCGGGTGCTCGATGCCTGGCTGGGGGAGCGCGACGATCTCACCGTGGTCGGTGACGCCAACCAGACCATCTACTCGTTCACCGGCGCCACTCCACGGTTCCTGCTGAATTTTTCCCGCCGTTTCCCCGACGCTGCCGTGGTCCGGCTCGAACGGGACTACCGCTCCACGCCGCAGGTGGTGTCGTTGGCCAACCGGGTCATCGCAGCGGCGCGGGGCCGGATGGCGGGCAGCAAGTTGCACCTGGTGGGCCAGCGCGACGCCGGTCCCGAGCCGACGTTCTCGGAGTACCCCGACGAGGTGGCCGAGGCCAATGCCGTCGCCCGCTCCATCAAGAAGCTGATCGAAAACGGTACGGAGCCGGCCGAAATCGCGGTGCTGTACCGAATCAACGCCCAATCCGAGGTGTATGAGGAGGCGCTCACCGAAGCCGGCGTCGCCTTTCAGGTGCGTGGCGGTGAAGGCTTTTTCAGTCGCCAGGAGATCCGTCAGGCCCTGGTGGCGTTGCACCGGTTCGCCGAACGCGACATCCCCGAGGACAACCTGCCCGCCTTGGTGCGTGAGCTCCTCGAACCCCTCGGCCTCAGCGCCGAACCCCCGGCCGGCACCAAGGCGCGCGAACGCTGGGAAGCGTTGACGGCGTTGGCCGAGCTGGTCGACGAGGAAGTCGCGGTGCGCCCCGAACTGGATCTGCGAGCGCTGGTCGCCGAGCTGCGCCAGCGTGCCGACGCGCGGCATCCCCCGGTGGTGCAGGGGGTGACGCTGGCCTCGCTGCACGCGGCCAAGGGCCTGGAATGGGACGCGGTGTTCCTTGTCGGCCTGGCCGATGGAACGCTGCCGATCTCGCATGCGCTTGCGCACGGCCCCGACAGTGAGCCGGTGGAGGAGGAGCGCCGGCTGCTCTACGTCGGGGTCACCCGGGCCCGCGTCCATCTCGGGCTCAGTTGGGCGTTGGCGCGTACCCCGGGTGGGCGTCAGGGCCGGCGGCCATCGCGGTTCCTCAACGGCATCGCCCCGCAACTGCAGAAGACGGCGGGCCCGGGGCCGGAACGGTCGCGCCGGCAACGGGGTCCGGCGCCGCGGTGCCGGGTCTGCAACGCCGCGCTGTCGACGCCGCCGGCAATCATGTTGCGCCGCTGCGAAACCTGCCCCTCCGATCTGGATGAGGGGCTGCTCGCCGAGCTCAAGGAATGGCGACTGCAGGTCTCCAAGGAGATGAAGGTGCCGGCGTTTGTGGTGTTCACCGACAACACCCTGATCGCCATCGCCGAGTCGATGCCCACCGACGAGGCCGCGTTGGTGGCCCTTCCCGGTATCGGTGCGCGCAAGCTCGAGCAGTACGGCCCGGATGTTCTCGAGCTGGTCGCCGCACGGGTCAAGGGCCGCCAAGATTCGTAAAGATCGCGCCAAAACCGCAGGTAGAAAATTAGTTGTGCAGTTCTGCTGTTAGGCTTTAGCCTCGTAACACAGCTCTGGTGACGAGACGGAAGGAGGGTGCCCGCAATGGATAACAACATCGGTATCAGCGGTGTAGCGGCAGTAGGCATGCCCTCGTCCGTGCTCGCCGTCCCCGCCGCCGCTTTCCCGGCGGCGCATCGGCATGCCGCCGCCGCTGCCGCCGCGTGGCCGGCCGCTGCTATTGCACCGCAGCGTAAGCGCCGCCCCGCCGCCGCGACTGGCGCGTCCGTGGATCGGAGCCCCCTCTAGGTAGAGCTCCCATCACCAGCCACTAGGCCACGGACCCGCAGTCAACCGGATCCGTGGCCAAATTTTTTGGGAGTTGTTCGCACACCCCGGAAAACCTGGTCGCAGATCCCTCGAAGAGACAGATCGCCGACAACTACGACCAGGAATCAGGGGGACACAACACATGTCCATTGCGATGACCGCTCCGGAGGTGAGCGTCGCGCCGGTGACATGCGAGCAGCGGCTGCCGGCGGTGCCGTGCCACATCGGGAATCCCGATCTGTGGTTCGCCGAGAGCCCCGTCGATCTGGAGCAGGCCAAGGCACTGTGCGCGGATTGCCCGATCCGTCGCGAGTGCCTGGCCGCCGCGCTGGAACGGCAGGAGCCGTGGGGTGTGTGGGGCGGGGAGATCCTCGACCGCGGCACCATCGTGGCCCGCAAGCGGCCTCGGGGGCGTCCGCGTAAGAATGCCGCGGGCAATCCGGCTGCGGCGTGAGGTGTGCCAATACGTTGACTCTGCGCTCAGGGCGTATTGCTCTCAAGCGAGCATTTGCGCCCTGGCCGCAGAGTCGGCGTGCCGGCAGCTAGGCAGCTTCTTCGGAGAAGCCCGGGACCAGTTGTGTGGCAATCGCTTTCACGGGAACGTGCGCGTCGAGTTGGCAGCAGATCGCGATGGTCGAGGCGATCACCCGCAGCGGGATGGCGAGATTCGGCGGCAGGTCGAGTTGGCGGGCGGTCTTGATCTGGGCCACCGAGTTGTCCATCTGCCCGGCTGCCATGCGCTGAATCCAGCGGCGGGTGTAGTGGAAGACGTCGACCTCGATCGGTTCGACGTACTGGCGCAACATGTCGTCGATCTCCTCGGTCGAGACCTGTTCGCCCTTCTGGATGAAACCGGCTGCCTCCATGGTGGGCAGCAGTTCGTCGTAGTTTTTGTCGCGGGCCAGCCGGATCGTCTCGCCCAGCGCGGTCGGGAAACCACCGGGCATCGGGGCGACGGCGCCGAAGTCGATGACGCCCATCCGGCCGTCGGGCAGCAACATGAAGTTCCCGGGGTGGGTGTCGCCGTGCATCATCTCCATGCGCGCCGGGGCGTCGAACGTCAGTTCCGTAAGACGGGTGCCCATGAGGTCGCGCTGCTCGGGGGTGCCCTCCCGGATGATCACCGACATCGGTACGCCGTCCATCCATTCGGCGATGACGACCTTCGGTGCACTGGCGATGATGGCAGGGACCGCGAAGTGCGGATCGTTGTGGTAGGCCTTGGCGAACGCCCGCTGGTTGTCGGCCTCCAGCCGGTAGTCCAGTTCCATCTCGGTGCGTTCGATCAGCTCGTCGACGATGCCCTGGATGTCGGCACCGGGGGCCAGCTGCTTGAACACGCCGACCAGACGTTGGATCGTCTTGAGGTCGGCGCGTAGCGCTTCGTCGGCACCCGGGTACTGGATCTTGACGGCCACCTCACGGCCGTCGGACCAGACCGCCTTGTGCACCTGGCCGATGCTGGCCGACGCCACCGGGGTGTCGTCGAACGACGTGAACCGATCGCGCCACTTCGTGCCGAGTTGCCCGTCGAGCACCCGGTGCACCTTGGCCGCGGGCAGAGGCGGCGCCTCACGCTGCAGCTTGGTCAGCGCCTCGCGGTAGGGCTTGCCGTACTGCTCGGGGATGACGGCCTCGACCACCGAAAGCGCCTGGCCGACCTTCATCGCCCCGCCCTTGAGCTCACCCAATACGGTGAACAGCTGTTGGGCGGCTTTATCCATCAATTCGGCGGTGACTTCGTCCTTGGACTTGCCGGTCAGGCGCTTACCGAACCCCAATGCGGCCCGGCCCGCCATGCCGCCGGCCAAGCCGGCGAGCTTCGCATTCCGTGCGACGCTGCCCCGTTTGATGTCAGACACCAGACCATCATCCATGACTTGGCTGAACGGCCCACAACCAACTGGCAACATTCGTTTTCAACATGGGCAGTCCGGGTGGCGGGACCAGCGTCTTGCCACGATCGAGTACCCGTCGGCATCGAGTTCCAGCGTGGTGTTCAGCGTGGGCGGCGCCTGCGGGACCGGCTGCCGGTCGGCGGTGTGTCCGACCGCCCGGATCACCAACTCGACCTGCCGCATGGCCAGCGCCGCGGTGGCCAGGATGGTCGCCCGACTGGCGGTGCCGACCGCACCCCGGAGCTGGGTGGCCACGGCCGGCCACGCCGCATCGCGGTCGGCGCGGTGCAGATCCGCACACTGCAGACAACTGGTCACCCCCGGGATCACCAGTGGTCCGACCAGCCCGGCACCGTCACGCACCCGGACGGGTAGGTGGGCGATGCCGCCGTGATGCAGCTCCTGCCGAAGTCTCGGGTCGGTGACCTGGTAATCGGCCAGCACGACCAGGTCGGTGGCGGCCGCCACGCCCCGGGCGTGCGGGTGGGTACTGCGCCGGACCCGTGCGCCCGAACAGCGCAGGCCGCCGGCCAACAGTTCCGACAGCGGTCCGCGGCCATGAACGCGGACGGATGCCGATCGGGCGGGACCGTCCGGTGCGGCGGTCAGGACACCCGCCGTGGTCAGTGCATCGATCAGTTCGTCGAGGGCGTCGGCACCGGTGAATGGCTCGCTCGCAGTGACCAATTCGTCGCGGGTGGCCCCGGTTTGCAGCGTGCGCAGCAGGTGCACCAGTTGGGCCTGGGTGATGCCGGCCGGGGGACGAACCAAGACCGCGCGCCGAGGATCCCAGCCGAGTTGAACCGCGTCGTCGGGGCGCAGCAGGATCGGCCTGCCGGCAGCGAGTACATAGCGCGTCATGCGATGACTCTGCCACGGCCGCGGCACCGGGCGTTTCAGTTATCCACAGGCACCGAGGCGTCAGGGCCGGTCGGGCTGGTCCCCGTTGTCGTCGCCTTTGTCGTCCCCGTTGTCGTCCCTTTTGTCGTGGCCCTCGCGCTGCTCTTTCTCCAGGTCGGCGAAGGCCTGCTCGAAGGCACTGTCGAGGTCGCCGGTGTCGCCGCCGATCATGCGGTCGATGAAGGCGGCCGGCTCGTCGAGATCGGCGGCGCTGGGCAGCAGGTCGGGGTGCTGCCACACGCTGTCACGGGTGTCGATCCCGACTGCGTCGGTCAGCCGCTCCCACAGCAGGGCGGCTTCGCGCATCTTGCGTGGGCGCAGTTCGAGGCCGACGAGCGTGGCGAAGGTCTGTTCGGCCGGGCCGCCGGTGGCGCGACGGCGCCGCAGGGATTCGGCCAGCGCCGAGGTGCCGGGGATGCGATCGCCCAGGGCCGCGGTGACGACGGTCTGCACCCAACCTTCGATGAGCGCCAGCAGGGTTTCCAGCCGCTCGAGGGCGGCTTCCTGCTCGGGGGTGGCCTTCGGCTCGAAGATGCCCTGGTTGAGCAACTGCTCCATCTCCGACGGATCGCCGAGGGAGGCGGGGTTGAACCCGCGGGCGAAGTCCTCGATGCCCGACATGTCGACCTTCATGCCCTTGGCGAAGGCCTCGACCGCGCCGAGCAGCTGGCTCGGCAACCATGGCACGTGGCTGAACAACCGGTGATGGGCGGCCTCACGGGCGGCCAGGAACGTCAGGATCTCACTGCGGGGACGTTCCAGCCCCTCGGTGAGTGACTCGATCGCGTCGGGCATCAGCGCCGCGACTCCCTTGGGCCCCAACGGCAAGCCGATGTCGGTGGAGGTCAACACCTCGCGGGACAGCTTGCCCAGGGCCTGACCGAGCTGAGACCCGAAGGCCATGCCGCCCATCTGCGACATCATCGCCAGCAGCGGCCCGGCCATGCTCCTGGCCTCCTCGGGCAGCGCCGAAGCCCACACCGACGAGATCTGCTCGGCCACCGGATCGCACAGCCGCTTCCAGGTGTCCAGGGTGTGGTCCAGCCAGTCGCTGGGCGTCCAGGCCACCGATTTGGTGGTGCCGGCGGGCAGGGGAGTCACCCCGTCCAGCCACGTCTCGGCCAACCGGACGGCATCGGCGACGGCGCCGGTCGTCTTTTCCGGCACCGGTGCGACGAACCCGATCGAGTTCGACGCCAACTGCCGGGCCAGGTCGTAGTTCACCGGACCGGGTTGTTTGCCGCCGGTCATCGCCCCGCCGGCGCCGCTGAACATCTCACCGAGCTTGGTGAAGATCTGGCCGAGGTCACCCATGTTGAAGTTGCCACCGCCCATGCCGAAGCCGAACGGATCTGCACCGGGACCTGGCCCGGGATTGCCGGAACCGGACCCCGAATCGGGGTCCTTCTTTTGCTTGTCTCGGTCGGGGTCGTCCCCGGCGGAGAAGCCGAAGGGCAGGTCAGCCATACCCATAACGGTACTCATGACACAGTGCCCGGGTGTGGCTGCGGGTCACGCTGTGGGTGAACACCACGACGCAGGCTTTACTGTGGGCGGCGTGAACAGGCGGATTTTGACGCTGCTCGTCGCCCTGGTGCCGATCCTGGCGTTCGGGGTGGTGCTCTCGGTGGTGACGGTGCCCTTCGTCTCGTTGGGGCCCGGTCCGACGTTCAACACCCTCGGCGAGGTCGAGGGCAAGGAGGTCGTCGACATCAACGGACCCGACGCGCACGTGCATCCCACCTCCGGGCACCTCAACATGACCACCGTCTCCCAGCGCGACGGCTTGACCCTGGGGCAGGCGCTGGCGTTGTGGATGTCGGGCCGTGAGCAGATGGTCCCGCGCGATCTGGTGTACCCGCCGGACAAGTCCCGCGACGAGATCGACAAGGCCAACAACTCGGATTTCAAGAAGTCCGAGGACAGTGCCGAGTACGCCGCGCTGTCATTTTTGAAATACCCGATGGCGGTGACCGTGCAGAGCGTCACCGATCCCGGCCCGTCGGCGGGCAAGCTGCGCGAAGGTGACGCGATCGACGGTGTGAACGGCACCCCGGTGGCCAATCTCGACGAGTTCCAGGCCGTTCTGAAGAAGACCAAGCCGGGCGATCAGCTGGTGATCGACTTCCGTCGTAAGAACGCGCCACCGGGGGTCGCCACCATCACCATGGGCGATAACCCCGACCGGGACTACGGCTTCCTGGGTGTCGGCGTGCTCGACGCGCCGTGGGCGCCGTTCGACATCAACTTCCACCTGGCCAACATCGGCGGGCCGTCGGCGGGCCTGATGTTCAGCCTGGCCGTCGTCGACAAGCTCACCACCGGTGATCTCAACGACGGCAAGTTCGTCGCCGGCACCGGAACCATCACCGGCGAGGGCAAGGTCGGGTCCATCGGCGGCATCACGCACAAGATGCTGGCCGCCAAGGAGGCCGGCGCCACGGTGTTCCTGGTGCCCGCCGACAACTGCACCGAGGCGCGCTCGGCGCCGCAGGAGGGCATGGAGTTGGTCAGGGTGGAAACGCTGAGCCAGGCGGTCGACGCGTTGCACACGATTTCTGCCGGTGGCGAACCGCCTCGCTGCTGAACCGTGCCCAACCTGTGAATGGCTAGAGTTGTAGGAAATCGGGCGGCCCCACCGGGCATGTCACGAGTCCACCGAGGCTGAAACAGGAGTTCACGAGTGGGGATGCGGCCCGCGGCGAGGATGCCGAAGCTGACGCGACGTAGCCGGGTGCTGATCGCACTGGCACTGGTGGTGGTGCTGGCATTGCTGATCGGGCCACGCGTCGTCGACGGCTATGTCGACTGGTTGTGGTTCGGCGAGCTCGGGTATCGCTCGGTGTTCACCACCGTGCTGGCCACCCGCGTGATCGTGTTCCTGGTGGTGGGGCTGCTCATCGGGGCCGTGGTGTTCGCGGCGTTGGCGCTGGCGTACCGCAGCCGTCCGGTGTTCGTCCCGGCCGCCGGGCCCAACGACCCGGTGGCGCGCTACCGCACCACGGTGTTGGCCCGGCTGCGGCTGTTCGGTATCGGCGTGCCGGTGTTCATCGGTCTGTTGGCCGGCGTCATCGCGCAGAGTTACTGGGTGCGGGTGCAGTTGTTCCTGCACGGCGGAGACTTCGGGATCACCGATCCGCAGTTCGGCCGCGACCTGGGCTTCTACGCGTTCGATCTGCCGTTCTACCGGCTGGTGCTGACCTACCTGTTCGTTGCGACGTTCCTGGCGTTTGTCGCGAACCTGCTGGGGCACTACGTGTTCGGCGGAATCCGGCTGACCGGGCGCAGCGGTGCGCTGAGCCGTGCCGCGCGCATCCAGCTGATCAGCCTGGTCGGCATCCTGATCCTGCTCAAGGCGTTGGCCTACTGGCTGGACCGCTACGAACTGCTGAGCAATACCCGGGCGGCCAAACCGTTCACCGGCGCGGGCTACACCGACATCAATGCCGTGCTGCCGGCGAAGCTGATCCTGTTGGCCATCGCGGTGATCTGCGCGGTGGCGGTGTTCTCGGCGATCGTGTTGCGGGACTTGCGGATACCGGCCATCGGCGTGGTGCTGTTGCTGCTGAGCTCGCTGGTGGTGGGCGCGGGGTGGCCGCTGATCGTCGAGCAGTTCAGCGTCAAGCCCAACGCGGCGCAGAAAGAAGCCGAGTACATCAGCCGCAGCATCGCCGCCACCCGGCAGGCGTACGGCCTCACCGATGACACGGTGACCTATCGCAATTACGAGAGCAACGCGCAGACCACCGCCGCGCAGGTCGCGGCCGACCGGGCGACCACGTCGAACATCCGGTTGCTCGACCCGACGATCGTCAGCCCGGCCTTCACCCAGTTCCAGCAGGGCAAGAACTTCTACTACTTCCCGGATCAGTTGTCGATGGACCGCTACATCGGCCCGGACGGCAACCTGCGCGATTACGTGGTGGCCGCGCGCGAGCTGAACCCGGACCGCTTGATCGACAACCAGCGGGACTGGATCAACCGGCACACCGTCTACACCCACGGCAACGGCTTCATCGCCTCGCCGGCCAACACCGTGCGCGGAATCGCCAACGATCCCAACCAGAACGGCGGTTACCCGGAGTTCCTGGCCAGTGTGGTCGGGGCCAACGGCAGCATCATCTCGCCCGGACCGGCGCCGCTGGATCAGCCGCGGGTGTACTTCGGTCCGGTGATCGCCGATACGTCCGCCGACTACGCCATCGTCGGCAAGAACGGTGACGTCGACCGCGAGTACGACTACGAGAACAACACCGAGACCAAGAACTACACCTACACCGGTGCCGGCGGCGTCCCGATCGGCAACTGGCTGACCCGGTCGGTGTTCGCGGCCAAGTACGCCGAGCGGAACTTCTTGCTGTCCAATGTGATCGGTGAAAACAGCAAGATCCTGTTCAACCGTGACCCGGCGCAGCGCGTCGAGGCCGTGGCACCGTGGCTGACCACCGACACCAGCGTCTACCCGGCCATCGTCAACAAGCGCATGGTCTGGATCGTCGACGGCTACACCACGCTGGACAACTACCCGTACTCGGAGTTGACGACGCTGTCGAGTGCGACCGCCGACTCCAACGAGGTGGCGCTCAACCGCCTGGCGCCCGACAAGCAGGTGTCCTACATCCGTAACTCGGTGAAGGCCACCGTCGACGCCTACGACGGCACCGTCACGCTGTACGCGCAGGACGAGCAGGACCCGGTGCTCAAGGCCTGGATGAACGTCTTCCCGGGCACGGTCAAACCGAAGTCGGACATCTCCCCGGAGCTGCAGAACCACTTGCGCTACCCGGAGGACCTGTTCAAGGTGCAACGCGCGCTTTTGGCCAAGTACCACGTGGACGACCCGGTGAAGTTCTTCACCAACGCCGACTTCTGGGATGTACCACTGGATCCCAACCCGACGGCGAGCAGTTTCCAGCCGCCGTACTACATCGTGGCGCGCGACATCGCCCACAACAACGGCTCGTCGTCGTTCCAGTTGACCAGTGCGATGAACTGGATCCGGCGTGACTTCCTGGCGGCCTACATCAGTGCCAGCTCCGATCCGGACAACTACGGCAAGATCACCGTGTTGACCATCCCGGGCCAGGTCAACGGTCCCAAGTTGGCGTTCAACGCGATCAGTACCGACACCGCGGTCTCCCAGGATCTCGGTGTGATCGGACGCGACAACCAGAACCGCATCCGCTGGGGCAACTTGTTGACCCTGCCGGTGGCCGACGGTGGATTGCTCTATGTGGCACCGGTTTACGCCTCACCGGGCAGCAGCGACGCCGCGTCGTCCTATCCCCGCCTGATTCGGGTGGCGATGCTCTATGGCGACAAGGTCGGTTACGCCCCGACCGTCAGTGATGCGCTGACGGAGATCTTTGGCCCGGGTGCCGGTGCCACCGCGACCAATGTGGCGCCGACGGACAACAAGCCGCAGGCAGCGGCCGGTACACCGGAAGCGCCGGCGGCCGCCCCGCCGCCGGCCAATGCCGATGGTCAGGCGCCGCAGGTGGTTGCCCCGCCCGCAGCGGTGCCGCCGGGCGAGCCGGTGCAGTTGTCGCCGGCCAAGTCCGCCGCGCTCAAGGAGATCGAGTCGGCGATGTCGGCGGCGCGCGATGCTCAGCGCAGCGGTGACTTCGGCAAGTACGGTGACGCGTTGCAGAAGCTCAACGATGCGATGAACAAGTACGACTCCGCGAAGTAACGTCTTCCCGCGAGCAGACGCAGATGTCCCGCACCGCCCGGCGTGTCGGGTACATCTGCGTCTGCTCGCCGTGAGTTGACCTGGACACCAAGTCAACGCCAAGAGGTCCCGGGCATGCTGTGCGCCGACATTGCATCGGCTGCGCAGCAGCATTTTTGAGAGGACCTCGATGACCCTGACCGATCTTCCGCACGGCGGGCTTGACGACGCACTGGAGGGCCTACGCGCCCACGTCGCCGCCCCCGTCGCATTACCGGGGGAAGCCGGCTATGAGCGAGCCACCCCGTGGAATGTGGCGGCCAGGGTGGAGCCCGCGGCGGTGGTGTTGGCGGCGACGGCCTATGACATCGCCAACACCGTGCGGTTCGCCGCGGCTCGCGGGCTTCGGGTGGCTGTGCAGGCGACCGGACACGGTGCCCTGGCCGTCGAACCCGACACCATCCTGGTGGTGACGGCCGAGATGAACACTGTCACCGTCGATCCGGTGGCCCGGACTGCGCGGGTGGCCGCCGGGGCCACCTGGCAGCACGTCCTCGACGCCGCCGCGCCGCACGGTCTGGCTGGGCTGGGTGGCTCGGCGCCAGGGGTCGGCGTGGTCGGGTATCTCACCGGCGGCGGGATCGGACCGCTGGTGCGCTCGGTGGGCCTGTCCGCGGACTATGTGCGGTCGTTCGAGTTGGTCACCGGCACCGGGGAGCTGCTGCGCGCCAGTCCGGAGGAGAACGCCGAGCTCTTTTGGGGTCTGCGCGGCGGCAAGTCGACGTTGGGCATCGTCACCGTTGTCGAGATCGAGCTGTTGCCGATTCCTGAGTTCTACGGTGGCACGGTGATTTTCGACGGTGTCGACGCGGCAGTGGTCCTGCGGGAATGGGCGCACTGGTGTGCGGATCTGCCCGAGTCCGTCTCGACCTCGATCGCGCTGCAACAACTCCCAGCAATGCCGGGTGTTCCCGAACCGTTGGCCGGCCGGTTCACGGTGGCGGTGCGTTATGCCGCGCTCGGTGACTTCGCGGAGGCCGAGCGGCTGCTGGCACCGATGCGCGCCGTGGCCACGCCGGTGCTCGACACCGTCGCGGTATTGCCTTATGCCGCAATCGGAGCCGTGCATGCCGACCCCGTCGACCCGATGCCCGTCTACGAACACCACACGCTGCTACGGGAATTGACCGCGGAAACCGTCGAGGTGTTGCTGAGTGCGGCCGGCCCCGATTCCGGCTCGGTGCAGACGATCGTCGAACTACGCATGTTGGGCGGCGCCCTGGCGCGCGAGGGTCGTCATCGCAGCGCGTTCTGCCATCGCGACGCCGCCTTCGCCGTGACCACGATCGGGGTGCTGGTGCCACCGGTGGCCGATGTGGTGGTGCCGCAGGCCGGTGCGCTCATGGTGGCGCTGTCCCGCTGGTCCAGCGGCGGCCAGCTCGCCAATTTCGCGCCGTCGGAGGACGCCGGACGGGCCGGGCGGGTCTACGACGAGGACACCCGGCACTGGCTGGCCGCGCTGGCGCAGCGGCATGACCCGGCCGGGGTGTTCCGCTGTGGTCAAGTCGTGCGTTATGCGGACTGATTCTGCGGTGGTTCTCGGGCCGGATTCGACCAAAAACCAGCGCTGAGCAGACGATTTGGAGCTCTGCGTAAGACCCCGGTAACCTTGTATTCGCAACGCGGGGTGGAGCAGCTCGGTAGCTCGCTGGGCTCATAACCCAGAGGTCGCAGGTTCGAATCCTGTCCCCGCTACCAGCGAGAATGGCCCTCGGAGGAATCTCCGGGGGCCATTCTCTATTGGGCTTCGGACATCTGGAATGCCGCCGCTCAGGCGGCGGCGTCCTGCACCTCGGGCTCACGGTGTGCGCATGACGTGCACTCGGGGGACTCGATGTCGAACTCACCGCAACTCGGGCAGATAAACGGAATCACCGGGCCGTCCTTTCTCGCTCTGCGGCCCGCCGTGGTGCCGCGCTGCCTGCCCTGTACCCCGTGCCGGACGCGATCGAAACCAACCATTTTCGACGTGCATCTGCTGCCGAATCTGGGTACCAGGGCAGCATGGATGCTGTTGATGTCCTCACCTGGCCGGCCCGGGAACTCGTGGCGCTGTATCGCCGGACGGGCGCTGACGTGCCGCTGGGGGATCCGTTGCCGTCCCATGGCACCGAGATGGAGGGCTGGTTCTGGCGGCTCACCGATGCGGCCTCAGGCCGGGTGGTGGTCGCCTTGTGTAGTAGCAACCAGCATCCCGACGGGGACTGGTCGACGTCGGCGATCGCTCTGGAGCCGGGCGGGACGGTTCGTGCTGCCGCGATCGACGGGGTCGAAGCCGACCGGCGCGATTTCGTGGTGCGCGCCGAGAGCGGCGGCAACGTTCTGGACGCCAACCGGTCGGGGTTGCGATTGACCATCGACGACATGACTGTCGACCTCGCCGTGGACAACACCCAGCCATGGCCGAAGGTCTTTGGCGGAGGTGGCCTGTTCTCCTCGGTTCCGTTCCTCAACCAGTACTGGCAGCCGTATTGCCTGGGCGGGCGCGCCTCCGGGACGGTGAAAGGCGCAGGTATCGACTGGCAGTTCGACGACGCGCGGCTGTACTGCGAACGCAATTGGGGAGCCGGCTTCCCGCAGCGCTGGTGGTGGGGTGAAGCTCACGACTTCGGCACCGACGATGTCTGCGTGGCGTTTTCGGGCGGTCTGCTCGAATTCGGCCCGGTGGGACAGGAAGTCACCGGCGTGGTGGTTCGGCTCGGCTCACGCGTGCTGCGCCTCACCCCTCCCGCGCTGGTGAACTACCAATTCGACCGGGACAGCTGGCATTGGCAGATCACCGCTCGTACACCGCAATTCGTGGTGGAACTCGACGGACGCGGCAGCGGCGGATCCCCGCACGTGTTGCCCGTACCGCTTCCCGCCGAACGCCGCAACATCGACAGCGACTACGAGTTCCTGGCCGGTGCGCTTCGCTGCACTGTGCGTGAGTGGGGCAAGACCATCTTCGACGGCACGTCACCGCTGGCCGGCCTGGAGATCGGTGACCGGCCAGCGCAGTAGAAACTACGTCGTCAACTTCTCCCGCATCCCCGGCGCCAGCACCCCGGACAACGCGTCCCAGTCGACGGTGACGGGGTAGTAGTCGCCGAGCACGTGGGCGACTGGCAGGTACACGACCAGGCCGTCGTCGTCGGGCACCCAGTTGGCGAGCTGATCGGCGACCGGCTCGGGTGCGGGTTGGCCGGCCAGTTTCTCGTCCGCGGCGATTTCGGACTTGATGCCGTCGACCAGGGCGGTCAGCCCGGCGGTCGGGTCGGTGAACAGGTCGGTGATCATGATCGGTTTGGCGGTGTGGGCGTCGATCACCGTGGTCGCCACTACGTTGAACGGATGCGCTGCATGGTCGACGAAGATGTTGAGCAGCAACACGCCGGCCACGGCTCCGGTGCCGATGTGGGCGACCTCGCTGCGATCATCCTCGTTCAGCACGCCGGGCGCGACGGTGACGGACAGGTTGTCCTCGTTGGGTTTCAGATAGTCGTCGAGGGCGGTACGCATCGCGCCGTTGAACGCGTCACGCACCACGGCGTCGCCGCCTTTCAGCTGCGGTAGCTCCGCCTTGTAGGTGACGGATCCCTTTGCGCCATCTTGGGTTTCGAGGAAACCCGTCAACGGTGCGGTGGCATTCGTGGTGGAGCTCGTCGTGACAGACGGCTGCGAGGTCGTGGAGCTGTCCGAACTGTCCGAGTTGCACGCCGCGCCAACGCCGATCATCGAGAAGGCGACTGTCGCCCATGCGAGACGCCGAATCATCATTGATTCACTCATTTCTCGACCCTAGCGAGTTGAGCAGCTGGCCGAACCGAGAATGGGTATGCGGATTAGTCACGCGGTGAGTTCGACACTGCTTTCACCGAAATCGGCTACCACCCTCAATTGTCCGCCGAGTGCGGCTACATAGGACTGCAGAGTCCCCAGCTCGGTACGTGACAGATCTCCACTCTCAAGCTTTGAGACCCGCGCCTGCGATACGCCCATGAGCTCGGCGACGTCAGCTTGCCGGGCATGTCCGTGCTCCTTGCGGATGTCGGCCAGTCGCTGCGCCTGAACGGTCGCGAGCATCTTCCGACGCGCTGCATTCGCATGTTCGGGGTCGAAGTGACCTCGAGCGATGGCGTCGGCGCGAACGTCGCGCCAGTTCCGTGCCATGTCACTTACCTCCTGCCACCCATTTCTCATACCGTTGTTCGGCGATAGGAATGTTCTTGTCGTACCAAACTTTCCAATTGCCCGCTTTGTCGCCGCCAAGTAGTAGGATGGCCTGCCGGCTGGGGTCGAACACGAACAAGATGCGAATGCTCGTCGCGGCCGGCCGCAATTCCTTCATGTTGTGAAACTTCGAACCATTTACCTTGTCGACAGTGGGCCCGGCCCAGCGAGGAGGAGAACCCGCCACGCCCATGAGTATAACTCCTGTGTTATTTATAGGTGTCGTAGAGTCATGATGCCCGGCAGGACCGACAAGCTGAGGCCGCCGGAGCTAGACGTGATGCGATGCCGTCAACGTCTCGCGCATTCGAGCGCTGCAGACAAGAATCGGATCAGCTGACATCACGGCGATAACGCCGCGGCTTACCCTCACCGAGATCGGCCAACGACGCGACGCGACGGATCGACACCGCAGCGCCGAACAGAGCCGCCAGGACGGATTCGATCGCCGTGCTGTCCCCGCCGACCACCGCGGCGGTCACCGTGCCGTCGGCGCCCTGGTGCACGGTCCAGCCGATGGCGCCGTGCCGCTGCAGCTGTTGGGTTACGTCGACGGCGGGCAGCCGGTCGCCGGTGACCGTCGCGAAGACGACCTCTTCTCGGCCCTCGAGGTCGGCGATCGCCAGGCCGCCGTCGGGCAGGGTCACGAGCCGGCCGAAATCGCCGGTGCGGTAACGCACCAACGGCAACAAAGGGTTCTCGCCGGCCGTCACCACGATCTCGCCCCGCGCCCCAGAAGGCACGGGAACACCGGCCGCGTCGAGGATCTCCACATGCACCCGCCGGTCCAGGATCCGGTGCGGGCCGTCGTCGGACCGCACGGCGATCGGCCGCGTCTCGTGCAACCCGTAGACGTCGTACACCGGCACGCCGAACTCGCCCTCGAGCGCTGCCCGCGCGCCCGGCGTCAAGCCCATGGCCGAGGAGAACAGCGCGAGCGGCTGCAGCCCGCCGATTCCCAGCAGTGAGGTCAGCGAGCTCGGATCGCCGGTGATCACCTGTGGAACCTGTGCCCGCAGAAAGGAATTGCGCTGTGCCGCACCGCGTGCCCACGCCGACGGGTGCAGGTTCAGCCGGGCCATGCCGGCGTGGCCGAAGGAGCTGATCGAGCCGGCATAGCTGAACGCCTGCTGTTGATGCACCACATTCACCAAAGCCAGACGCCGCGGGTCGGGATCCCAGACGACGCCGTCGGACGCCGCCAGCGAGCGGAACAGATGGAAGGTGCGGGCCGTGTCTTCCAGATCATCCGGGATCAGCAGGGCGTGGCCCGTCGAGCCCGAGCTGGTGCCGTGCACCAGCCGACTCAGATCCGCGCCGAGTGGTACGTAGGCGCCGATGTCGCGAATCAGGTCCTCGCGGCTGGTGGTGGGGAAGTCCTCGAGGCGCTCCAACCGACCGAGTCCTCGGTAGGCGAGCAATCCGCGCGCGGTCTGCAGATGTCCGGCGAGCCAACCGGTGTGGGGTAGTGGTTCGAGCACCCGGGTGATCGCGTCGGCGTCGAGCCGGTCCCCGGTCGCGTGCGTCCACACCGGTGCGTCCGGATGTTCGCGCAGCGTCCGTAACCGGGCCGCGCCGGCGGCATCCAGCGTGGGCCAACGCTGCGCGTCGGACAGGACGGCGGCCGCGCCGGGGCGGTACTCGCCGATCCCGAGGTGTTCCTGCGGGGTGCTCATTCGTGCCCGTACCGTTGTGCGGCTTCGCGGGCGGCCTTGGCGCGCAGGGCCGAGACGACGGCGGCCCGGTGCTCGTAAGCTTCACGGGCCGCGGCGAAGGCCCGGTCTCGGCGCAGGCTGTCGCGCATGTCAAGGGCGGCGCGGGCAGCGTCGCGGTCCTCTCCGGCGGGCACGAACCCGAAGCGCAGCAGGAACCAGCGCGCGGCCTCCTCGCGGCGTTCGTCGTCGGTGAACCAGGTGCGCGGCGGGGCGACCGGTGCCACCCGTAGCCCCAACATCTCGGCCGCCAGGTCTGAAACCAATAGGAAGCGGTGTGCCACACCGATATCCACGCTGTAGCGACCCAGGGTGAGCTGGCTGCCCAGCAGCCACGCGGCGATGGCGGCACCGGCACGCACGTCGTCCCCGAGGTCGTCCAGGCGTGGCGCATCGGTGGGTCGGTTGCGGCCCGGCACCAGCGGTCCGCCACCCGGGTGGCAGACCAGCTGGTCCAACAACGCCAGGATGTCGACGGCCGGGTCGAGGAATTCCGCCGGCGTCGCCGAGATTCGCGCGGTGATCTCGGCCAGGGCCGGGCCCTGTCGCAACTGCGGGTCGGCCCAGAGCGACTGTTCGTCACCCCCGGAGCGGATCCACCGGTTCAGCGCCTCGTCCCGGATCTGCTCGTGGTTCATGCCCGCGCCCCCTCCAGAAGTTCGGCCGCCAGTGCGCCGCACACCGCTGGCGCGGCGGCCAGGTCCGGAACGAGCCGAATCTCGTAGCCCGCGGCGGCCGCCTCGGCGGCACCGCGGCCGACCCCGAGCAGGACCAGGGTGGCCGAGTCCAGCGCCGGGCGCACGTCCGCGGCCACATGGGCATAGTCCGGCTGACCGGCGCCGAACAGGCTCGTCATGCCGTCGTCGGAGAGCACCACCAGATGGATGCCGCGCCGCTGCGGCCGGGTATAGCGGCGCTGCAACAGATCGAGGGGAAACGTGGTGCCACCGCCGAAATAGTGCAGCACCGCATCGATCGCGACGCGACGGTCCCGCGTCCAGTCGCAGCCGGCTACCTGCCCGGCCGAAGCGAAGGACGTGACCCGGACGCGGCCGCCGCCGGCGAGCGCCGACCCCACCAGGATCACCCCGGCCAACAGCGCCGGTGACCCGAGTTGCGGCGCCGGCATGGACCCCGAGGAGTCCACATACAGGTCCAGGTCGATCTCGGATTCGGCGCGGACGGCGCCGTCGGGCAGCATTGCGCGCCGGCGGGTGGTGACGCCGGGAATCAACACCGGACCGGCCGCCAGCGACGCGGGCAGATCCAGGTCGGCGAGCTCATCACCGGCCTCCCAAACTTCAAGCGGGCCAGGAAGATCGGGCTCGGGCAGAACCTCGTCGGTGCGCACCCGTAGCGGGCGCCACCAGGGTGCGGCCCGGCTGGTGTACCAGGCCCGCAGCACGGCCGCCGGGTCCCCGGCGCCGAGCACGGCCTCGGTGACAGCGATGTCATGCGCCTGCCCACCGTGGCCGCGGGACAACGGAATCGCCTCGCCGATCGGTTCCTGCAATCGGGGATCGGCGAGCACCCGGGTCATCTCGACCTCGGTCAGCGGCGTCCCTCCGACCTCTCCCGCGCACCCGGTCCCAAAAACGTCTTCGGTGAACGCGCCTCCGAGCACCAGCCCGGCCCGCAGTGCCCCGCCGAGCGGGTCGGTCCCGTAGGTGCGCACCAGGTCCGCGAGTACGACGGCGTCGGTCTCGACCGGTTCGGGCGTCACCGGTCCGCCGGCCAGCGTGCCGGCCGGCAACAGCCACAGCATCTCGTAGGCCCGCAAGACCCGCGCCATCACGGGGTCGGGGGTGTCGGTGCGCAGCACACGCCAGGTGTCGACGATCGTCGGGGTCAGCCCGGCGCGGCGCTGGGCTCGTTCCACCCGCGCGTTGATGAGCATGTCCTCCCACAGATTCGCCAGCATTGCCCCGACCCGGGCCACCCGATCGATCGGGACGCCGTCGGGCGCGGCGACCGACACCGCGTTGGCCATCTGCAGTTGGATCCGCGCCCCCTCCACCCGGGTCGCGGGGGCGAGCACGTGGTGGCCGAGCTCGTGGGCGAACACGCTGACGAGGTGGTCGGTCAATCCCTGACGACGCAGGTCGGCGACATCGATGAGCACTTGCGACGGGAAGGTGAACGCCGCGAACGTGCCTTCCAGCTCATGCGGATGCGGCGGATGCATCCGCACGCCCCACAGCTCCTGGGCGTCGGCCCAAGCCTGTGACCATCCGGGTAGCGGTTCGTCGGTCACGGCCAGATCCGTAGGCCGGGGACATCGACGCCCAACAGGTAGGAGCCGTCGGCGCGGACCACATCCTGCTCGCGTTCGACAGCCCATCCCGATTGGGATGGCACGAACACCGCGCCGCACACGTCGAGCAACAGCAGCCACTGCCGGCGGCCCGCTCGGACCACGAACCGGTCGGGCCGCTCGGTGCCCACAACATGCTCCGGTGGCACCAAAAACGGCCCACCGAAACCGACGAAGCCCCCGACGGCATCGATCCGCGGCTGCGGATGACCGCGCGGGCGCCCGTCGTGGCCGGCGGCGCCGGGCCACCAGAACGGATCGGTGGTCAATCCGGCCAGCGTGGGGCCGACCGTGTCGGGTGGCAGGGCCAGCGCGGCGCCGACGTGGCCGGTGGCATCAGGCCGGGCCGCGAGCAGGTCCCGGGCCTGGGCGAGGGCGCTCACCCGCAGCCGGACGACGCCGGCCCGCCAGGCCGCGAGCGCGGTGAGCACCGGTTGCCACTCCGGCGGGGCCGCGGGGACATGCTGGGCGAACCGGCGCAGCAGCGGCACCGAGCCGCCCCAACCGGCGACGTTCGCCTCGACCTGCGCCGGCTGTGGGGGCGGAGGTGACGGCAGCGGCGGCAGGTCGAGGTTGACCAGACGCCCCTGCGGTCCGGGCGGGATCACCGCCCACCGCCGGTGGCGTCCAGCCAGGTGAGGTAGTTGCGGTAGCGCTGGTGCACATGCTTGAGCGTCAGCAGGTCGGTGTAGGTGGAGCCGTAAAGCTTTCCGGTGCCGGCGATCTGGGCGATGCGTGACTCCACCGCGGTCAGCCGTGCGGACACCTCGGCGCGGCTCACCCCGGTCAGCCCGGCCCGTAGTTGAGCCAGCAGCTCACCAACCGGGTCCTCGTCGCGGGCCAACCGGTCCCGGCGGGCCCGGTCCCACAGTGTGGAAAGCCAGGCTCCGGTGTCGGTGCGCAGTTCGGCCCCGTCGGCGCCGTCGAAGGTCGGATGGTGCAGATTCGGAGCCACCTTGCCCCGCAACACAAATGGGAGCACGGCAGCTACGTCGTCGGAGCCGACGGCCGGGCGTCCGCGGAACCAGGCCATCGCCTTGGCGTACAGGATGAGGGCCTGCAGCGCACGTGGTGACGGCGCCGACGCGGTCTCGGCGCCCAGATCGGCCTGCACGTCGGCGCCGGTGTTCAGGTCGATCACCTCGCCCACGCGGCCGCCGCCGGTGGTGATCACGTCCTTGGTGCGGTGTTCGAAGGTGCGCCCGCCGTGCTGGGCGAACTCGAAATGACTTGCAAATGCCGACAATTCGGCCACCACCTCCGGCGGAACCGGCACCGCCCGGATTCCGGCGGCGACGGCGGCCCGCTCGGCGGCGCCGAAGACCAGGTCGGGTGGTACGTGTTCCTCGGGCCGCTCGCCGCGTTCCACCCGGGCGATCAACTCGTCAAGAAACCGCGGGTTGTAGCCCATCGCGGTGACGGTGACGTCCATCCGATCTCGCAGCGCCTGGATGAGCGCGAACGTGCCCCCGCCCGCATCGTCGTTGGCAGTGAAGAACCACGACTCCACGCCGTCGGCCGGTGCGGTGGCGAGCAGTTGGTCGTGTGACTCCACATAGCCGTCGGCGACCATGGTCAGCAGAGCCGACTGGGTCTTGGTGGGGATGCGGTTCACCTCGTCGACGATCTTCACCGGCGCGGTCAACCACTCGCGCCAGGCGATCCGCACGTCGGCGAGCCGCTCGGCGCCGAGCAGGTCCTTCGGCAGCGGCATGCCGACCAGGTCGGAGATGCTCAGCTGCGGCTGTCCCTGCTGGATGTCGCGGCGCACCTGCGCCGGCGTGGACCCGGCCATCACCGCCAGCACGGTGGCCACCGTGGTCTTGCCCCGCCCCGAGCCCGGCGACCGCATCGGTGACCTCACGGTCGATGACCTCTTCGCACCGCCGCCGCAGGCCCCGGTGAGCCTCGACGAGAAGGTGCGACAGGCCTACTTCTGGCTCGTCAACTCCGCAGTGGTGCTGCCCTATCACGACATCGAGTTCTCCACGGCCGACCCGGTCACCTTCTCGGTCGGTGATGCCGGTGCCGTCCTCACGCTGCCCACCGATCAGTCCTACGCCTCGGGTGTGCTCGTGCCGCTGCTGGCGTTCGCCGTCGGCGGTCGGTGCCTGCTGGTGGGTGGGTGCCTCGGGGATGTGCTGCCAGCGATCGCTCATCTGATGATGATGCCGGTTCCGCGCTGCGGCAGGGGCGCGCTGCACAGCGGTGTCGCGGCCAATTCCCGCCCGACGGCGTCGAGGGCGGTGGCGGTGCGCTGCGCCGGCGTGCCCCGCACTTCGATCCAGGGCACGGGCTGGGCGGCAAGGGTTTCGCGGAACCGGTCCTGCATGGCGTGCCGCAGGTGTTCACCGTCGCGCCAGCCGTCCTGCACGAACGGGATCTCGTCGCCGGTGAGCAGGTACAGCACCGGTGGGTGTGCGGCGGCCCGGAGTTCCAGCCGCTGCGCCCGATGCCCCACGTACCGCTCATGCCACAGGGTGGTGGCCAGGGCATCGGTGTCGCAGACGAGCACCGAACGCGGCGCGGTGGCCGCCGCGGCGCGCTCCATCGCGATCTGCCGGTCGGTGATGAGATCGAATTCGTGTGTGCGCCAAGGAGAGTGCGGGCCGCCGTCGCGGGTCTCAGTGTACTCGCGGCCATACTCGGGCACCCAGTCGGTGCCCAGCGCGGCGGCGAGATCGGCGGCCAGGGTCGTGGACCCGGTCGACTCGGCACCGAGCACCACCACCCGCCGGATCAGGTCGGTGCGCACCAGCGGCGGCAGCGCCGACCAGTGCGCATCCGGGTCCGCGCGGATCGCGGACGCCGAGATCGGCAGCTGCGCACGGTCCGGGTTGACCTGCACCCAGGTGGCATTCAGGCGTCGGGCCAGCTCGCCGCCGTAGACGTCGGAGGTGAACACGGCGTCAACGGCGGCATCCAACAGAGCCTCGATCACCGTCATGTGGGCGTCCCAGGCCGGTGCGGAATCGAAGTCGACCGCGGCGTCGTCGAGGCCGCACACCACATGTGCGCCAGGGAATTCGGCGCGTATCCAGCCCACCCGACGGTCCATCGAGATGGATTCTGCGCTGGACCCGAGCACCTCGACGGTGACCACATCGCAGCGGGCCAACGCGGTCCTGATCAGCAGCGCGTGGCCGGCGTGGAATGGATAAAACTTGCCCAACACCAGGCCGTGGGCGAACTCAGGCATGTTGTCCGACCGGTTCGCTGCCCGGCACCGCGGCGAGGTCACGCCGCCACACGCGCAGGCCGTTGACGCACAGTCCGATGAAGATCAGGTACAGGGCGCCGGTGATCCACAGGCCCTTGCTTGCCGCCAGCCCCACCATGGCGATGTCCACCACGATCCAGACGCACCAGGTCTGCCAGCATCGCCGGTTCAGCAGCACCTGGGCGACCAGGCTGAAGGAGGTGACGGCGGCGTCGGCCACCTCGGTGGTGGAGTCGGTCTGGCCGAGCAGCAGCGCCACGATCGCGGTGCCGAGCCCACCCGCAACCAGTGCGATTGCGAGGCCGCGGGCAGTGGCGGCGCGGACGAATCCGTCGTCGACGGCGCCCTTCGCCCGCGCCCAGCCGTACCAGCCCATCACCCCGAGACCGAGGTAGACCACCTGCAGCGCGGCGTTCCCGTACAGCGCGTTGGTGGTGAACAACCACAAGAAGACCAGGTTGTTCGCAATGCCGACCGGGAAGTTGTACACGTTGCGCCGGCCGGCCAACCACACGCACAACAGGCCCGTCCCGAACCCGAGCACCTCGGTCCAGTTCGCCGCCCACCACGGGCCCACGTGTGCTCCCTCCGACGCCTCAGATCACCAACGGTGCGATCAACATCGTCGCACCCAGGACCACCAACCCGATCAGGAAGGCCACGACCGTAAAGCCCATCACCTGGCGCACATTGAGTTTCGCGATCGCCAACAGCGGCAGCAGCCAGAACGGCTGGATCATGTTCGCCACCCCTTCACCGACGGCGACGGACATCGACATCAACCCGAGGTAGGCCGGGGACTGCTGGCCGACCGCTAACGCCGAGTCCACCGCGATCGGTCCCTGCACCGCCCAGTGCCCGCCGCCGGACGGCACGAAGAGGCTGATGATCAACGAGCCGATGAACGTCAGGAACGGCAGGGTGTACTGCGTCGCCCCGTTGACCACCGCCTCGGCCAGCAGCGTCTGCAGCGGTTTGGTGTCCTCGATCGCCTGATAACCCAACAAGCCGACCAGTCCGCCGTACAGCGGATACTGCAGCAGCAGTGGCCCGGACACCTTCGCCGCGCCGGTGAACGCCCGGATGAACCGGATCGGGGTGCGGTGCAACAACGCGCTCGTGATGGTGAACAACATGATCATCGACGAGATGTTCAGGGCGAAACCGCTGAGCACGAAGTACGCGATCCCGGCGACAAACACCAAAACGTTGAGGATCCACAGGTTTTCCAGCCATTCGGCGAACGTCTTTTTCCTGCTGACGTCGGTGTCGTCGTGCGTTTCGCTGTCCGGTTGCTCGTCGTCTTCGAACACCGCAGGATCCGGTGCCAGGCTCTGGGCCGGCGCCATGCGCCAGATCGCCAGCGCGAGCACGGCGAGCACGACGATCACCGAGAGCCAGCTGTAAGGCTGGAAGATGGTCTGGCTCAACGGCACCGTGATGCCGGTGATCTTGTGGATCACGTTGATCGGACTGCTGCTGTCGGTGTTGGCCAGCGCGATCGACGACGATAGGCCCTGGGTCCAGACGATGAAGCCCATGAATGCCGCCGCGATCAGGTAGCCGAAGTGTGCATCGGTGAACCGCCGTGCCACCTGCCGGGCCACCAGCGCACCGGCCACCAGTCCCAGGCCCCAGTTGAGCAGCGACAGCACCGCGCTCACCGCGAAACAGAGCAGTGCCCCCTGCACCTGGTTGTTCGGCTTGGCGGCGATGCAGCCGATGGCCCGTTTCAGGATCGGCGCCTCGGCCAACGTGTAGCCCGTCACCAGGATCAACACCATCTGGAAGGCGAACGTGAAGATGTTCTGCGAGCCCCACACCCCGCCGTACCACGCCTTGAGCATGCCGTCGGCCGACGCGCCGTCGACCAACACCGCCACCAGCGCCGCGACGATGAGGGTGAGGATGACCGCGAAAAGATACGGGTCGGGCATCAGACGTTCGACGTAGCGGACACACAGCCCGGTGAACGACTGCATGACGCCGCGGCGCCGGGGTGGGTGTTCTTCGCCTGCCGCAGTAGGTTGTTCGCTCGTCGTCATCGACTTTCCTTGCCGTTTCGCCTGCCGGCAGGGACTCTAGCCTCAGAACCGCTCGCGCAAGGGCCGATCCGCCGGGGTGGCGCGATAGATGCCGCGGTCGATGAGCCGGGGGACCACCTCGTCGATGAACTCCCGGATGGACTCCGCACCCGCGGAGAACATCAGGTTGAATCCGCCGACGTTGCCGTCGGAATGCCAGGCCGCGAAGTCCTCGACAAGATCGTCGTAGGAGCCGACGAACTTGCGGTGGGTGGCGCCGCCGCGGCCGACCGCCTGGGCCGCGACCTCGCGCACCGTCACCCCCGGGCGTTCCTGAATCCAGTTGTACAGCCCCACATAGTTGCCGAAGGTGCTCTTGATCGTCTTCTCGACATCGGCCGGAACCGGCAGCGCCGCAACCGGAAACGGGGCGTCGATGTCGTCGAGCGGGATCTCGATACCGAACTGGCCCAAGGCAAACGGGGCGATGGGCGCCCAGTCGACGTAGCTGTCCAACTCGTGCAGCCGCTCCTCGGCGTCTTTGACGGTCTTGCCGACATAGGGAATGAGGCCGGGAATCGCAGGCACGGAGCCGGGTTCACGGCCCTGGGCGGCCAGCGCCTTGTCCAGGGTCTCGCGGTAGACCGCGGCGCCCTCGCGTGTAGAGGAGTTGGTGAACACCATCTCGGCATACTTGGCGGCGACCCGGATGCCGGCCCCGGAGCCACCGGCCTGTGCGATCAGTGGTCGGCCTTGCCGGCTGGGTGCGATGTTGAGTGGGCCGGAGACCTGAAACAGGTTGCCCCGGTGGTTGATCGGCTCCGCGTAGAACCGGGTGCGGCCGTCGGGATCGCGGCGCAGCTCGCGGTTCTCCCACAGTGACCGCAGCACATCGAGGAACTCGTCGGCGCGTTGGTAGCGTTTTTCCCGATCCAAATGCTTTGCCAGGCTGTAGTTCAGCGCGAAGTCATCGATGACGGAGGTGACGGCGTTGTATCCGGCACGGCCGTCAGACGCCTGGTCCAGTGAGGCCAGCAACCGGGCCAGGTTGTACGGGTCGTAGAACGTCGTCGACGCAGTGGCGATGAGGCCGACGTGCTTGGTGTGCTGGGATATTGCGGTTAGCGCCGTGATGGGTTCGGCGGGGCCGCCATCGAAGGCCGGTGAGCCCTGCATGCCGGGGATGTCACCGACGAACAGCGCGGTGAACAAGCCCTCGTCGCCGAAGCGCCCGTACTCGAGCAGGCGCTCGAAAGTGCTGCGCTCGGCGATTCCGTGCGCCTGTTCGTACCCGTACGCACCCTGGTGCAGGTTGATGTCGTTGGCTACCAGGTTCAGATGCAGATACCGTCGGTCCGTCATCGGGAGTTCCTGTCTCGGTGAGGGTTTCAGCGCATGGTGGCGTAGAGGGCATCGGTCATCGCCTCGATGGCGGCCTCGCGGTCCAGCGGCCACCCGTCGACGAGCCATAGATGCATGAAGGAGTCGACCATGGTGTACATCATCGCGATCGCCAACCGGATTTGAGCCTCGTCGGCGCCGGGGATGGCGTCGTTGGCAATCCAGTCCTCGATGTTGGCTTCCATGGTGGCCCGGTGGGCGGCGGCGAATTCCGGGTCGGCGGCGCGGGCTTGGTGCAGCGCCATGTAAAGCTCCGGTGCGGCGGTGTAGAAGTCGACCACTTTCTCGAAGAAGGCCCGAACCGACGGCCGCCCCGACTTGCCGCCGCGCGGCGCATCCTGCTGTGACCACACCGTCATCCGGGTGTTGCGCAGCTCGCGCAGCACCGCGGCCTTGCTGTCGAAATGCAGGTAAAAGGTGGCTCGACCGATCCCGGCGCGCCGCACGATGTCGTCGATGGTGACCGCGACATAACCGCGCTCGCCGAAGGCTTCCAGGGCGGCGGCCATGATGTGCTCACGTGTCATGATGCGATGGCGGTCGCGCATCGTGAGTTTCGGTGCCCCAGTGTCGGTGTCGTCGACGTGCGTCGTCTCGGTCACGTCAAGACCACACCCTCCAGCTGGCCCGTCGAGCGCCACTTGGCCAACATGTCGAAGAACTCGACGGGCTTACCGCCGAAGTTGGTCGACAACATGCCGTGTGGGTTGTCCTTGTCGCCTTCGGAACTGAGGTAGCTCGGTGTGCAGTCGGCGTAGAAGGCCTTCGGCTTGACCGAGGCCTCGTTCATCGCCGCCAGCCACTCTTCCTCGGCCTCGGCGGTGGCCTCGATGGTCGTCGCCTTGCGTTCGACGAATGTGCTGACCAGATAGGCGAAGTGGCGGGCGCGCTCCTCGGCGGTGTGGGTGTAGTTGGGGGAGACGCCGGATTGGGTGTAGCCCAGAAAGAAGCAGTTGGGGAAGCCGTGGGTCTGCAGCCCGTGCAGCGTCCGCATGCCCTTGGCCCATTTGTCGCTCAGTCGGACGTTGTCGCGACCGACGATCTCGAACCCGAGGCGCCGGGTGAACTCGGTGCCGACCTCGAAGCCGGTCGCGAAGATCAACGCGTCGAGCTCGTATTCGACGCCGTCGACGACGGCGGCCGTCTCGGTGAACCGCTCCACTCCGCGGCCGTCGGTGTCGACCAGTTCGACGCTGTCGCGGTTGAAGGTCTTGAGGTATTCGTCGTGGTAACCGGCGCGTTTGCACATCAGGCGGAACCAGGGCTTGAGCGCCTCGGCGGTCTTCTCGTCGTGCACGGTCTCGCTGATCCGCCGGCGCAGGCGTTCCATCGCGTCGAAGTCGGCGCGGAACAGGAACGCGTCGATCTCCTGCGGGGTCATCTCCCGGCCGAGGCGGGCGGTCTCGCGGATCACCGCAGAATCGGTCAGCTCCAACGCATTGCGCGTCCAGCCGTCCTCGGTGAGATCGAGGTCCATCTCGACCCCGCAGGTGACCCGGGTGAAGTTCTCCATCCGTTCCCGCTGCCAGCCCGGCTGCAGACCGGCGGCCCAGTCGCGGTCGGTGGGCCGATTGCCGCGTTCGGCGACGGTGCTCGGAGTCCGTTGGAACACATAGAGTTTCTGCGCCCACCGGCCCAGGTGTGGGATGCACTGCAGGCCCGTCGCGCCGGTGCCGATGATGCCGACGCGCTTGTCGGCGAGCTTGGTCAGCCCGCCGGTTTCGTCGCCGCCGGTGTAGCCGTAATCCCAGCGGCTGGTGTGGAAGGTGTGCCCGGTGAATTCGTTGATTCCCGGGATGCCGGGCAGTTTCGGGCGGGTGAGCGATCCCGGGGAGACGGTGACCAGCGACGCGGTGAACACATCGCCGCGGTTGGTCGAGATTTCCCAGTGCGCGGCCTGCTCATTCCAGCGCATACCGGTGACGGTGGTTTGCAGCAACGCATTTCGGTACAGCCCGTAGTGCCGGGCGATGGCCTGCAAGTGTGCGCGGATCTCCGGCCCATGGGCGTAGCGCTCGGTGGGCATGTAGTTCAGCTCTTCGAGCAGCGGCAGGTAGATATAGGACTCGATGTCGCACTGGGCGCCGGGGTAACGGTTCCAGTACCACGTGCCACCGAAGTCGCCCGCGGTGTCGACGATCCGGACGTCGGTGACGCCGGACTCCTGCAGCCGGGCGGCGGCGATGAGGCTGCCGAGCCCGGCACCGATGATCAGCACCTGCACGTGGTCGTGCACCGGCTCACGGTCGACCCACTCGGTGTAGGGATCGTCGGCGTAGTGCGAGAAGTCGGCGGTGACCTCGACGTACTGGTCGACGGCATCGGGGCGCAGACGCTTGTCACGTTCGAGCGCGTACTTCGCGCGGACCCATTCGGCGTCGTACTCCGCCGGCTGAGGACGCAGGGAAGTAGGCGTCTGTGGCATCTCACTCCTCGAATCCGGAAATTTCGCTAGACACACCGTCTGGTCAATGGACCGTATGCCATCTTGGCAGACGCATCGTTGATTATCGAGGGCTCAGCCGGAAAAACTGGTTTCCCCGTCGCGGGGCCGGCCACCTACCCTGGGGTGCTGCGAAAGTGCCGATTGAGACAGGAGTGGTGATGACAGCGGGACCGGACACGGGGGAGATCGCGACGCGACCGCGTGCCGAGTCGAGCCCCAACGTCATCATCGCGTTGCTGGTCGGATCGGCGTTCGTGATGATCCTCAACGAGACGATCATGAGCGTCGCATTGCCGGCGTTGATCGTGGATCTGCACATTTCCGCCAGCACGGCGCAATGGCTCACCAGCGGTTTCCTGCTGACCATGGCCGTGGTCATCCCCATGTCGGGCTCGCTACTGCAGCGGTATCCGGTGCGCGGGATCTACCTCACCTCGATGTCGCTGTTCTGCACCGGCACGCTCGTGGCCGCCCTCGCACCGGGTTTCGCGGTGCTGATGGCCGGGCGGATCGTGCAGGCGTGCGGCACCGCGGTGATGATGCCGCTGTTGATGACGACGGTGATGACGTTGATTCCAGCCGACCGGCGCGGACAGATGATGGGCACCATCTCGATCGTCATCGCGGTCGCCCCGGCGATCGGGCCCACGCTGTCCGGCTTCATCCTCGGCTCGCTGGACTGGCGGTGGATGTTCTGGATCGTGCTGCCGATCGCGCTGGCTTCGTTGGCCGCCGGCCTGACGTGGTTGCGGGTCGAGGACGAACGGGAGGAACCGACCCCGATCGACCCGATCTCGGTGCCGTTGTCGGCGGTCGCGTTCGCGGGCCTGGTCTTCGGCCTCTCACTGTTGGGCGAGGCCGCGCATGGCGGGCCGGGCATCCCCGCCTGGGCGCCGATGGCACTTGGCGCGGTGGCGATGGTGGCTTTCGGAGCACGCCAGGTACAGCTGCAGCGCCGGGACCGCGCGTTCCTCGACCTGCGGCCGTTCACCTACCGGCGGTTCTCGGTGTCACTGAGTCTGGTGGTCCTCGGCTTCATGGGATTGTTCGGGGCCATCATCATGGTGCCGCTGTACGTGCAGGACGTGCTGGGCCACAGTGCCTTGGTGGCCGGGCTGGCGACCCTGCCGGGTGGATTGCTCATGGGTTTGGCCGGACCGTTGGTGGGCCGGGCCTATGACCGTCACGGCGCGCGGATGCTGGTGGTGCCGGGGTCGATGCTGCTGTGCGCATCGCTGTGGGGTTTCACCGAGCTGTCGGCCGCCTCAGCGATCTGGGAACTCGTCGCGCTGCAGACTCTCATGATGGTCGGCCTGTCGATGATGTTCACCCCGTTGATGACCGACGCGCTCGCCGTACTGCCCGATCGTCTGTACTCGCACGGCAGCGCGATCTTGACCACGTTGCAGCAGGTGGCCGGCGCGGCGGGCACTGCTTTGTTCGTGACGGTGATGACCAAGGCCTCGCAGTCGGGCGGAGCACCCGACATCTCGGGCGTGCACGCGGCGTTCCTGGCCGCGGCGATGATCGGTGTGAGCGCGGTGGTCATGGCCTTCTTCACCGCCGCCCGTCCGAGCCCGGCTGGCGGCACACCGACGCACTGAGCCGCTGCCACGGCACAATCGACGACGTGGACAAAGACCCGAAAATCGTCGTCGTCACCGGAGCGGGCAGCGGCATCGGCCGCGCCACCGCGCAGGTTCTGTTGGACGCCGGCCATCACGTGGTGCTGGCCGGTCGCCGGCCTGAGACGTTGGCACAGGTGGCGGCGCACCGGCCGAATGCGTTGGTGGTGCAAACCGATGTCACCGACTCGGCGTCGGTGCAGGCCTTGTTCGCCGAGACCGTCGCATCGTTCGGTCGCGTGGATGTGTTGTTCAACAATGCAGGCGTGTTCGGGCCCTCGGCCTCGATCCTCGACATCGACGACGAAGGGTGGAGCACCACCTGGCGCACCAACGTCGACGGAGCGGTGTACTGCGCACGCGAGGCCGCCCGCCTCATGGCTTCCCAGCTACCCCGAGGCGGCCGGATCATCAACAACGGCTCCCTGTCGGCGCACCGGCCCCGGCCCAACAGCCTGGCCTACACCACCACCAAACATGCGATCAGCGGGCTGAGCGCGTCGATGTTGTTGGACCTGCGCGACATCGACATCTGCATCACCCAGATCGACATCGGCAACGCTGCCACGGACATGACCGCCGGGTTCAGCCACCAGACTTTGCAGGCCGACGGAAGTCTCGCGGCGGAACCCACTTTCGACGTCGAGCATGTGGCCCGCGCGGTCGCTCACCTCGTCGAGCTGCCGCTGGACGTGTCGGTTCCGTCGCTGACGGTGATGGCCCGGGCCATGCCGTACTTCGGCCGCGGCTGAACCGAGGTCTCGTGAGTACCACTGCACGCTTCGTCGTCAACTGCTCGATCCTGTTCCCCGAGCTGCCCCTGCTGCAACGGCCCGACGCAGCCCGCCGCGCCGGCTTCGAGGCAGTCGAATTCTGGTGGCCCTTCGACGATCCGGTTCCACCTGACCCGGAGGTCGACGCGTTCGTCCGGGCCGTCGAGGACGCCGGGGTGCGCCTGGTGGCGATGAACTTCACCGGCGGTGACATGGCCGCGGGGGACAGAGGGCCGGTCTCGGACCCCGCGCAGCGCAATACCTTCCGAGACAACGTCGACGTCGCCATCGGCATCGCACAACGGCTGGGCACCAAGGCATTCAACGCGCTCTACGGCAACCGACGTGAGGGGCTGGACCAGTCCACACAAGACGAGACCGCGTTGGAGAACCTCGCCCACGCCGGCCGGCTGGCCCAGGGCATCGGTGCCACGATCCTCATCGAACCCCTCAGCGGCGTACCGGCGTACCCCTTGAACACCGCGGCCGAGGCGATCGCGGTGATCGAACGCGTCGAACGGGAAACGGCAGTGACGTCACTGAAGCTTCTCGCCGACCTGTACCACCTGCAGGTCAACGGTGACGACATCACCGCGGTGATCGACCGCCACATCGACCGTATCGGTCACGTCCAGATCGCCGATGCACCGGGACGAGGCGTGCCCGGCACCGGAGCCATGGACATCCCGGCCCATCTGAGCCACTTTGGCCGTCGCGGCTACCGCGGTCACGTCAGCCTGGAGTACCAGGCCGACGGCCCCGACCCGTTCGGCTGGCTGCCGCGATCACGACGCGGTGTCAGCCCCTGGCTGTCCCTCGGGTGACCGAACACGTTCGTCCCCATGCCAATTCGCCAGCAGGCGCAGTGCCGTCTCGTCGGCAGATCCGGCTGCGGTGGTGTAGATGATGAGGATCTGATCTGGGTCGGCCGACGGGTTGAGGGCTTGGTAGTCGACGGTCAGATCACCGACCAACGGATGATGGTAGGCCTTGGTTCCGGTCGTCCGCCGTTCCACGGTGTGGTTGGACCACCAGGATCGGAATTCCACCGAACGGATGGACAATTCGCCGACGAGGGCGGCCAGCTTGTCGTCGTCGGGATGGCGTCCGGCATCGAGCCGCAACATGGCGACGGTATCGGCGGCCACCTGCTCCCAATCCGCGTAGAGCTCACGGGCATGCGGGTCGAAGAAGACGAAGCGGGCCTGGTTACGTTGGGCGGCGGGCAACTCGCGGAACTCGGTGATCAGGGCCCCGGCTAATCGGTTGTGGGCCAGCACGTCCAGGCGCCGGCCTAAGACAAACGCCGGTGAACACACCTGGTCGAGCAACTCCAGCAGACGCAGGGTGGTGCCGTCCACCGATTGGGGCCGCGATCGCCGCTTGCGTTGGGTGGGCTGGCGTCGCGCCAGGTGATGTAGGTGCTGACGCTCGGCCTCGTTGAGCTGCAGCGCGCCGGCCAGCGCGTCGAGCACATCGGTCGAGGCGCTGCGGCTGCGGCCCTGCTCGAGGCGGGTGTAGTAGTCCACGCTGACCCCGGCCAGTCTGGCCAGCTCCTCGCGACGCAACCCCGGCACCCGGCGACGCGCAACTGCCTCGTCGTCGAGACCGGCCGCCTGCGGGCTCAACTGTGCCCGCCGCGCGCTGAGGAATTCGGCCAGCTCCGACGATTTTCGGTCGGTCATGCTGCCAGTCTGCCCGCTGCGCGCCGGTTGTCGACGCCGAAGGTGGCCCAGTTTGTCCCCCGATAGACAGGGCGGGTCTGACCGCCCCAAAGTCATCCGATTGCCGGTTGTCTGGGTGGTGTCACGTCGTCACGAAAGGAGAACCACATGTCCACCCTCATCACCGCAACCCCACTGGCCGAGCGGGTCGCTGTCGTCACCGGCGCCTCCAGCGGTATCGGTGAGGCCACCGCGCTACGCCTGGCCGCGCTGGGCGCCACGGTGGTGCTTACCGCGCGCCGGGCCGACCGGCTGGCGGCCCTGGCCCAGCAGATCACCGAGCGCGGGGGCACCGCGTTGGCCCTCCCGGTCGACGTCACCGACCGCGAGGCAGTCAAAGCCGTCGCCGAGCAGGTCGACCACCGCTTCGGCGGGGCCGATCTGGTGTTCGCCAACGCCGGAGTCCAGCTCATCTCACCGGTCGAGGACGTCAAATTCGATGAATGGCAGCGCCAGATCGACCTCAACGTCACCGGGGTGATGAACGTCATCGGCGCCTTCGTGCCGCAGCTCGTCGCTTCGGCCGCCGACGGAAAGCCCGCCGATCTGATCACCACCTCGTCGATCGCTGCAACGAGGGTGTTGGAAAAGTTCTCGGTGTATTCGGGCACAAAGGCGTACATCAGCCAGCTCACCAGGCTGTTGCGAGTTGAGCTGGGCCGCAAGAACGTCCGGGTCGCCACCATCGAACCCGGGATGGTCGACACCGAATTGCCGTTGCACGTCACCGATCCGGACGCCTCGAAGCTGATGGCCGATCTGATCGACGACATCGACGTACTCACCGCCGCCGATGTGGCGGAAACGATCGCCTTCATTGCCGCGGTGCCCCGACACGTGAACCTGACCGAGATCACCATCCTGCCCACCCAGCAAGCGATCTGAGGAACGAACACAGATGAACAAGACGGTCTTGATCACCGGAGCCTCCAGCGGTATCGGCGAGGCCACCGCGCGGCGCCTGGCCGCCGACGGGCACCAGGTGTTTCTCGGTGCCCGTCGTACCGATCGGCTGCAAAGCCTGGTCGACGAACTCCGAAGTGCCGGTGGCGCAGCAGCCTTCCGCCGTCTGGACGTCACCGACGCTGATGATGTCGAGCGGTTCGTGGCCGCCGCACTCAGCACCTATGGCCGTGCGGACGTGATGGTCAACAACGCCGGGGTGATGCCGCTGTCGATGCTGGCCGAGCGCCGTGCCGACGAGTGGAACCGCATGATCGATGTGAACATCCGCGGCGTGCTGCACGGCATCGGCGCTGCCCTGCCGGTGATGCGGGCCCAGGGCGGCGGCCACATCGTCAACCTGGCATCCATCGGTGCCCACGAGGTGGAACCGACCGCGGCGGTCTATTGCGCCACCAAGTTCGCGGTGTGGGCGATCTCCGAGGGACTACGCAAGGAGAGTGCGGGTGACATCCGGGTCACTGTCGTGTCCCCGGGTGTCACCGAATCCGAGCTGGCCGAGTCGATCTCCGACGAGGCGGCACGTTCGGCGATGCGGGACTACCGGGCGGTCGCCATTCCCGCGTCAGCCATCGCCGATGCCGTCGCCTTCGCCGTCGGCCAGCCGGCCGAAGTGGATGTCAACGAGATCATCGTCCGCCCAGCGGCAAGCACCCATTAGCCACTGCGGAGATTGCCCGCGCCCGGGGCCCACCGAAAACAACAGAGCCGGGGCCTTCGGGCCACCGGCTCTGTACAGCGGCTGGTCATCTCAGCGATGTGCATCCTGAAGCTCGTACCGCTGTACGACTGCGATCAACTCTTCACGAACCGTCGAGTTGGGCAGTTCGTTGATCCGCGCGTAGAGGCGGCGCCGCATGTTGGCGCGCTTCTGGTTCGCGCGAAACTGTGCGAAGGACATACTTCTCACTCCTCAAAGTGCCCCGGATCACGGGGACTCATGTGTTGTTGACGTCCACACCTCGGGGATCACCCGAGGAACAGGGACCCTTCCATGGTCCCGTCAAACGCCAGGTAAAAGCAATTCTTAGAGTGTGAGTTTGGCTACAGCGCAACCAGTTTCGATAGTGTCCCGGGTCACATCACACGAGCCGCCGAGCGGTGACCTATGCTCGCTGCGGCGAACGGCGTGCCCGAGGGGCGGTTTCGTCGACCATCGGCGAAGACGGCGCAGGAAGTTTCATCGTGCAGGCAAGTGTTGACGATCCGGTCCGCGTTTCTGCCGTGCGGCCGCAGGCGAGTGACCACCTGATCGGGTTAGGCGGCGTGGCCATCGTGATGGTGGTCGTCGGCCATTTCTGGTTCGGTCAGGCCAGTGCCGGACTCGATGTCCTGTTGATGCTGACTGGGTTTCTGCTCGGCCGGCGCGTCCTGCACCACATCGGTACGGCGGGCCCGAGCGCCATGGCCGGCGAATTCGCCTGGCTGGTGCGGTGGTTGGTGCCGCCGATGGTTCTCATGATTGCCGTGTGCGCGGTACTGACCGTGCTGATTCAACCGCAGACCCGGTGGGAGGCATTCGCCGAGCAGACGCTGGCCGGCCTGGGTTTCTACCAGAACTGGCAGTTGCTCCAGTCGGCCGAGGACTATGTGCAGGCCGGTGCGGCGGTGACGCCCCTGCACCACCTGTGGGCGGTCTCGGTGCTGGCTCAGTTCGCGGCCGGATTCCTGGCGCTGGCCGCCGTGGTAACGGCGGTGACGCGGCGTCGGGGCCGGTCTCTGCGGCGCGATGTGCTGATGGCGGCCTGCGGTGCCGCGATGGTGGCGTCGCTGTACTACGCGGTGGTGACGCACTCGGACAACCCGATGCCGGCCTACTACAGCACCGCCGCGCGCGCCTGGCAGCCACTGGTCGGCGTGCTGGCCGCGGCGCTCGTGACCCGCCCGGCCCGGCTCCGCGGGTGGCCGATCTGGTCCCGGATCGGTGAGACGTTGCGCAGCGCACCGTTGGTCGCTCTCGGAGCGGTGGCGTATCCGCTGTACCTCTGGCATTGGCCACTGTTGATCTTCTGGCTGGCCACCGTCAACACCGATGCGGCCGGTCTCGTCGACGGCAGCGCGGTCGCCGTGGTCGCCGCGTTGCTGGCGTGGCTCACCGCGCGGTTCGCCCAGCCGCCGTGGCGCACGCAGTGGCGCAACCCCGCCGCGGCCTTGACGGGGATAGTCATTGTGCTGGTGACGGTGATGTTGGTGGCGACATCGTTGATGTGGCGGGGCCATGTGGCATCGGCGCGGGCCAGCGGTGCGGAATTGGAAATGCTGCCGGTTCGCGACTATCCGGGCGCGCGGGCGCTCATCGAGAACCGCAGGGTTGCCAAACTGCCGATGCGCCCGAGCGCTCTGGAGGCGGCCGACGACATCCCGCCGTCGTCGGTCGACCATTGCGTCACCGGATTCACCGGCGACGAGGTGATCACGTGTACATACGGAGATCCCAAGGCGGCCCGTACGATTGCGCTGGCCGGCGGGTCCCATTCCGAGCACTGGCTGACCGCTCTGCACCAGATCGGCCGGCAGCACGGCTTCAAGGTGACCACCTATCTGAAGCTCGGTTGCCCGCTGACCACCAAACCGGTGCCCATCATCGCGGGTTCCTTCCAGCCGTATCCGTCCTGCCGGACGTGGTCGGACCAAGCGCTGGCCCAGATCATCGCCGACCGGCCGGATTACGTGTTCTTCACCGCGACCCGCCCGATCCTCAACGGACCCGGTGACTATGTGCCCGATTACTACCTCGGGATCTGGGAAGAACTGGCGGCCAACGGTATTCCGATGCTTGGCATGCGGGATACGCCGTGGATGGTTCGGGACGGTTGGTTCTTCTCACCGGTCGACTGTCTGTCGGACGGGGGTGACGCCGAGTCCTGCGGGCTGCCTCGCAGTGAGGCGCTGGCCGCCCGCAACCCCACGTTCGAGTACCTGGACAGGTACCCATCGATGAAGGTGCTGGACCTCAGCGACGCCGTGTGCCGGCCGACCATCTGCCGCGCGGTGGAGGGCAACGTGCTGATCTACCACGACACCCACCACCTGTCCGGCGCCTACGTGCGCACGCTCACCGACGAGTTGGCGCGGCAGCTGTCCGAGGCCCTCGGCTGGTGGTGACCGTCATTCGACGATGAACACCGGGATCTGCCGAGTGGTCTTGGTCTGGTACTCGGCATACGGCGGGTAGGCCTCGACGGCCAGCTTCCACCAGTGTTCGCGCTCGGCACCGGAGAGCTCGCGAGCCGTCAGCGATGCGGTCTTGTCGCCGTCCTGCACCGTGACAGCCGGGTTGGCCTTCACGTTGAAGTACCAGGAAGGGTGTGCCGGGTCTCCGCCCTTGGAGGCCACCATCGCGTAGCGGCCGTTCTCCTCCACCCGCATCAGCGGGACGTAGCGCTTCTTGCCGGATTTGGCGCCCGTCGTCGTGAACAGCACGATGGGGCGGTCCAGCACCTCGACGCCGTCGGTGGTGCCTTGTTCCAGGATGCGTTGGGTCTGCTCGCGTACCCAGTCGGTGGGGCTCAGTTCGGCTTGCTCAGTCACGCACCCCGCAACAGCGGCTCCCGCCCGGATATTCCGCGCTCAGCGAAGCGTCAGCACCACTTTGCCTTTCGCGGTGCGGTTCTCCAGGGAGGCGATGGCCTGGGCGGCCTGCTCCAGCGGGTACACCTCGGGCTGCGGCGCGGCGACGGCACCGGAGGCCAACAACGGCTGCAGTTCGGCCCACTGCTCGGCAAGATATCCGGGATGGGAGAACGTCCAGGCGCCCCAACCGGCCCCGACCACGTCGACGTTGTTGAGCAGCAGGCGGTTGACTTTGACCGTGGGGATCTCACCGCCGGTGAAGCCGACCACCAGCAGTCGGCCGCCCACGGCCAGTGAGCGCAACGAGTCGGTGAAACGGTCACCGCCGACCGGGTCGACCACGATGTCCACCCCACGCCCGCCGGTGAGTTCGGAGACCGCATCACGGAAGCCCTCGGCCAGCACCACATCGGATGCCCCTGCGGCCCTGGCGATCTCGGCCTTCTCCTCGGTGGAAACCACCGCGATGGTGCGTGACGCGCCGAGTGCGGGTGCCAGGCGCAGCGCGGAGGTTCCGATGCCGCCGGCCGCGCCGTGCACCAGCACGGTCTCGCCCTTGGCCAGCCGTCCGCGGGTACGCAGGGCGAAGTGGACGGTGAGGTCGTTGAACAGGATGCCGGCCCCGGCCTCGAACGACACCGCGTCGGGCAGGGCGAACACCCGCTCGGCGGGCAGCGCCACGACTTCGGCCATGCCGCCCGACAGCATGGTCAGGCCGAGCACCCGGTCACCGGCGGAGACATGGGCATCGTCGGGCGCGGAGCGCACCACGCCGGCGACCTCAGCGCCCGGGGTGAACGGCAGGTCCGGCTTGTACTGGTAGAGACCGCGGGTCAGCAGCGCGTCGGGAAACGCCACGCCGGCGGCGTGGACGTCGATCACCACCGCATCGGTCTCGCCGGAGGGCTCCTCGACCTCTACCACCTGCACCGCGGCCGGACCGTCGAGTCGGCTGATCTGTGCTGCACGCATCGCCTGTCTCCTTGTGCGTAGACCGTTTGAGTGGACCGCCGGCCAATTGTGACAGGTGTCAAGTCGTTGGCCTAGCATCACCGGATGCTCAATGCGCGCGCCGCAGTGCTGCTCGACGCCGGAGCTGACCCGCAGCTCACCGAGGTCCAGATCCGTGAACCTGTCGGCGATGAAGTGTTGGTCCGGATCGACGCCGTGGGCATCTGCCACACCGACGTGAGCATGGCCGCCCGGTTCCGCAAGGTACCGATGGTGTTCGGCCACGAGGGGGCCGGCACGGTGGTCCAGGTCGGGCCGGACGCCACCCACCACGTCGGTGATCAGGTCGTGCTCACCTTCGCCAGTTGCGGCAGTTGCCCGGACTGTCTGGCCGACGCTCCCGCGTACTGTGCGCATTCCACCGACCTGAACATGCGCGGCAGTCGCCGCGACGAGTCCAGCGCGCTTCGGCTGGCCGGCGAGCCGATCAGTGGCGGCTTCTTCGGCCAGTCCAGTTTCGCCACGTACGCGATCGCCGGCAGCCGCAACGCGGTCGCGCTGCCCGAGCCGATCGACCCGGCCCTGGCGGCCCCGCTGGGCTGCAGCGTGCAGACCGGTGTGGGTGCGGTGCTCAACGTGCTCGCCCCGAAACCCGAGGATGCGCTCGTGGTGTTCGGCGCCGGCGCCGTCGGGCTCTCTGCGGTCATGGGTGCCCGCATCGCGGGATGCCGCACCATCGTCGCCATCGACCCGATCGCGCAACGTCGTGCACTGGCAACCGAATTGGGTGCCACGGCCACGATCGACCCGACGGCCGTCGACGCGGCCGCGGCGGTGCTGGAGCTCACCGGGGGAGCGGCCGCCGCGGTCGACACCACCGCCCGCCCGGACGTGATCGCCGGTGCGGTCGGGGTACTGCGGTCGCGCGGGTCACTGGCGCTGCTGGGCCTGGGCGCCATGACCGCTGAGCTTCCGGTCGTGCTCATCATGGCCAAGGGGCTGACCGTGCGCGGCGTGGTGGAAGGTGACAGTGATCCGCAGTCGTTCATTCCGCGACTGGTCGATCTGCACCGCCGTGGCGAACTTCCGCTCGACGCCTTGGTGACCCGCTACGCCTTCGACGACTTCGAGGCCGCCTGGGCCGCCGCCAAGATGGCTGACGTGGTCAAACCCGTGCTGACCATCGAAGCGGTAGGCTCGTAAACCCTGTTTCGCCCCGGCAACGACGCCGACGATCGGAGCATGATGACCCTGCCCCAGCTACCACCGGGACGCGCCGTGGAGGTCCGTGCGGTCGACGGTGTCCGGCTGCACGCCGAGGTGTTCGGACCCGAGGACGGCTATCCGATCGTCCTGGCCCACGGCATCACCTGTGCCATCGGGGTGTGGGCCCATCAGATTGTCGATCTGGCCGCCGACTATCGCGTCATCGCCTATGACCATCGTGGGCACGGCCGCAGCGAGGCCCCGCGCGAGCGGCACCGCTACAGCCTCAACCACCTCGCCGCCGACCTCGACGCCGTGCTCGACGCGACGCTGCGGCCGGGCGAGCGGGCCGTCGTCGCCGGACATTCGATGGGCGGCATCGCGATCACCTCGTGGTCGCAGCGCTATCCAGCCCGGGTCGCCGCCCGCGCCGACGCCGTCGCACTGATCAACACCACCACCGGGGATCTCCTGCGCGACGTACAGCTGCTGCGCGTACCGGCAGCATTGAGCGCCACCCGCATCCGGGCGGCCGGCACCGTGGTCAGGACGTTCGGCGGGTTTCGGGTACCCCGGGTCACCGCGCGTCCCAACCAGCGCTTCGTCGCGCACCTGGCCGTCGGCCGTGACGCCGAACCGTGGGTGGCGCCCTACGTCTATCGATTGTTCACCGAGACGCCGGGGGCCGGCCGCGGTGGCTGGGCTCGGGCGCTGGTCAACAGCATGGGGCCGCAACACATTTCGGTGAAGAACCTGTCGGTGCCCACACTCGTGATCGGCAGCCACAAAGACCGGTTGCTGCCGATCGATGCCGCCCGCCGCATCGCCGCCGACGTCCCGAACCTTGCGGGTTTCGTCGAGATGCCCGGCGGGCACTGCGCCATCCTGGAATGCCCCGACCAGGTCAACGCCCAGTTGCGGGCCCTGGCCGAGTCGGTGACGTCCCAGCCGCTCAGTTCGTAAGCCGACCGGCCACCTCGGCGGCGGCCCGCTGCCCCGAACGCACCGCCCCGTCGAGGAATCCGGTCCACACGTCGGCGGTTTCGGTGCCGGCCCAGTGGATCGCGTCCACCGGCGCACGCAACCACTGGCCGTACTGCGTCCAGGATCCGGGCGGCACGGCCGCGGTCGGGCCGCCGGGCGCGAATTGTTCTGTGCCCCAACAATGGTCGATGTAATCGATCGGCGCCAAGGCGGCGTCGCCGAACAGGGTGGCAAAGCCGGCCAGGGCCTGTTCGCGTCGCTCCGTCGCCGGGAGCCGGTCGAACGTACGCGCATCGGTGAAGCCCAGCAGGATGCCGGGGCCATCGTCGCCGGGGCTCACGTCGAAAGTGATGAACACCGGACCTTCATCGGACAGTGCCTCACCCGAACATCCGTTGGCCCGCCAGAACGGGCGCTCGTAGGCGGCGTAGGCCTTGCTGAGGTTGCCCTGCGGCCAGTGCGTGGCCAATTCCGTGTAGGCCCGGGGCAGCGGGGGACTGAACTCGATACCGGTGCGGTGCTGCGGCGGGATCGCCACGATGACCGCCCGTGCGTGCACCACACCGGCTGGGCAGCTCACCTCGACGGTGCCGTCGGTGCGTCGTTCGATGCGGCCCACCGGGGCGTCCAGCACCACCCGGTCACCCAACTCCTCGGCCATCCGCAGCGCGATCTGCTGGGTGCCCTCGGGAAAGCGGTCCTGCTGGGCGCCGCCGCGCACGTCGAGCATGCGGTCCAGTCCACCGGCGGCCTTCACGTAGCGGGCGGCGTGCAACATCGACACTTCATCGGGCTCGGCACCCCAGGTGACCCGCGACATGATCGCCATCAGGTTGCGGGTCGAGGCGTTGGCGTCGGCCGAGCGCAACCATCCCTCCAGGGTGCGCTCATCGAGGGTGTGGGCGTTCGTGCTGTTCCACGGCTCGTCCACGCGGATCAGCCGGCACAGCCGCTCGAATCGCCACTGGATCCGGGACACGTCGAACAGTTCCATCATCGACAGTCGCGGGATCGTGCTGCGGTAGGACCGCACCCGGCCATGCCAGCGGATCAGGTTCTTGCCGCGGTCGTAAGTGGGAACGGTTCGGCAGCCCAGTTCTCGGGCCAGCGTGAGCACGGCGTCCTGGGTCGGTCCGACGAACGTGGCGCCCAGGTCGACGGGTATCCCGGCGATGGTGGCGGTCGACGAGCGGCCGCCCACCCGGTCGCGTCCCTCCAGCACCACCACCTGGTGTCCGAGCCGGGACAAGACGCGGGCGGCGGACAGTCCGGCGAAACCGGCGCCCACCACGACGACGTCGCTGCTCGATGGGAGGCTCACCCCTCTAGGCTCTCACGCGTGAAGGTCATGACAGCGTTGTTCGGGCCGACGGATGCGATCCAACGAGCCACGGCCCTGCGCGAGGCCGGTGCCAGTGGGGTGTTCACCTTCGAGGGGCCGCACGACGTGTTCACCCCGCTGACCCTGGCGGCCACGGTCGGCGATCTGGATCTGATGACCAATGTGGCAATTGCGTTTCCGCGCAACCCGATTCACCTGGCACATCAAGCCATCGACCATCAGATCCTCTCGGGTGGCCGGTTCACACTGGGGCTCGGCACCCAGATCCGTACCCAGATCGAGAAACGGTTCGGTGCGCAGTTCGACCGTCCGGTGGCCCGGATGGCCGAGTTCGTCGCGGCGTTGCGGGCGATCTTCACGGCCTGGGAGACCGGCGAACGGCTGGATTTTCGGGGCGAGTACTACCGGCACACCCTGATGACACCGACGTTCACGCCGCGTGACAACCCCTACGGTCCGCCGCCGATCTACGTCGGCGCACTGGGCCCCAAGCTGACCCGGGCCACCGCCCAGTTCGCCGACGGCCTGCTGGTCATGCCGTTCGGTTCCAAGCGGTTTCTGCACGAGGCCACGCTGCCTGCCGTGCGCGCCGGGCTCGCTGCGGCCGGGCGCGACGAGGGCGAGCTGGCGATCGTGCCGGAGATCATCGTGTCGGCCGGGGACGACCATGACGCGGCGCGCCGATTGCTGGCGTTCTACGGCTCCACTCCGGCCTACCGACCGGTGTTGGAGGTGCACGGTTGGGGTGATTTGCAGCCTGAGCTAAACGCGTTGTCCAAGCAGGGCCGCTGGGCCGAGATGGGTTCGCTGATCGACGACGATGTGCTGCACACCATCGCCGCCTGCGGTAGCCCGGCCGAGATCGCCGCGCACATTCGCGACCGGGTCGACGGGGTGTCCGATCAGATCTGCCTGTACCAACCGGGTCCGATCGCCGTGGAGTCGCTTGCCCAGATCGTTGACGCGCTCCGCGGATGACGACCTAATCTGGTGGTACTGAGCGGGACCAAAGGAGGTTCGCCATGGATGGCGCTCGTCGGGACGTGGATGCGGGTTACTCGGACGTGCTCATCATCGGAGCGGGGATCTCCGGTCTCGGTGCGGCCTATCGGCTTCAGGAGAAGAGCCCGGGACTGACGTACACGGTGCTGGAACGCCGCCAGCGCATCGGTGGCACCTGGGATCTGTTCCGGTACCCGGGCATCCGCTCGGACAGTGACATCTTCACCCTGAGCTTCCCGTACCACCCCTGGTCCCGGCCGGAGAACGTGGCCGACGGCGGCGACATCCGCGAGTACCTCACCGAGACCGCGCGGGTCAACGGGATCGATCGGCACATCCGGTTCAACACCCGTGTGCGGTCGGCGGATTGGGATTCGGGCACCGACACCTGGACCGTGCATGCCGAGCAGGACGGTCAGCCGGTGACGTACCGGTGTCGGTTCCTGTTCTGCGGCACCGGTTATTACAACTACGACGAGCCCTACACACCGGAGTTCCCCGGCATCGAGAGCTTCAGCGGGGACGTCGTGCACCCGCAGTTCTGGCCCGACTCGCTGGACTACTCGGGCAAACGGGTCGTGGTGATCGGCAGCGGGGCCACCGCGATCAGCCTGGTGCCCGCGCTGGCCCAGCAGGCCTCGCAGGTGACCATGCTGCAGCGGTCACCGACATACATGATGTCGATGGCGCGGATCGATCCGATGGTGACCGCGATCCGAAAGGTGCTGCCCCGCAAGCTCGCCCACCAGGTGGTGCGGTTCCGCAACGCGATGATCCACTTCCTGACGTACTTCATGTTCCGCAAGGCACCGCGTTTCGGCCGGTGGCTGATCCGCAACCGGACCATCGCTGCCCTGCCGGCGGGCTATCCCGTCGACGTGCACTTCAAGCCGCGCTACAACCCGTGGGATCAACGCATGTGCCTGGTGCTGGACCGGGACCTGTTCGAGCACATCAGTGACGGACGAGTCGAGGTCGTCACCGATCACATCGACCACGTGGATACCGCCGGCATCGTGCTGAAATCCGGTGCACGAGTGGACGCCGACGTGATCGTCACCGCGACCGGTCTGCAACTGCAGGCGCTCGGGGGCATCAAGCTGTCGATCGACGGTCACGAGGTCAAGCCGACCGAGCGATTCGTCTACAAGGAGTTCCTGCTGGAGGACGTGCCCAACCTGGCCTGGTGCATCGGGTACACCAATGCGTCGTGGACGTTGCGGGCCGACATGACCGCTCGGGCATTCGCAAACCTGGTGGCCTACATGGGCGCTCACGGCTACACCCACGCCTACCCGCACAAAGGCGCGGCCCCGATGCCGGAGAAGCGGACGTGGGATCTGGAGGCGGGCTACATTCAGCGTTCCGAGCATGCGCTACCGCGCTCGGGCACCAAACGGCCCTGGCATGTGCGGCACAACTACGTGCTGGACGCCATCGACCATCGCTTCGACCGCATCGACGAGTCGATGGTCTTCGGCCGCGCCCCGGCCGACGCGAACGTGGCCTCCTGAGCGCCGCGAGTTCTTGAGCGTCGCGCGCTCCTGAGCCGCGCGAGCAATGCGGCTGGTGTGCCGCCTTTCGGCTGTTTCGGGCGGTCTCATCCTTGACATGGCGCCCAACGGGCTGGCATGGTGCTGAACATGTTCACTGAACACGTTCAGTCAAGGGCTGAACAGCGAGATGCGACCCAGCGCAAGGTTTTGGTGGCCGCTGAAAAGCTGTTCCGCAAGCAAGGCTTCGAGTCGACGACCGTTCGCCAGATCGCAGCCGATGCCGGGGTGAGCAGCGGGACCGTGATGAGCGTCGGGGACAAAGACGGCTTGTTGGTGGCGGTGTTCGACGACCGGATCGCGGCGGTGCATGCCAACCGAAAAGGTCTCGCGCGAAAGCCCTCTCACGCGAATGCGCCGAGGGCGATTGCAAAACTGTTCGACCCCTTCCTGGCCTACTTCGCAGAAGATCCAGCGCTCTCGCGCCGGTATGCGTCGATCATTGTGCGCGGAGGTCACACTTCGAGCATCTTCGGCGATCTGGCAGAAATTCTGGTGGGCGAAATCGAATCGGCTCTCCTGCAGGTCGGCCTCGGCGAACCCGGTGCCGCACGGAGCGCTCGCACGATCTATTTCGCGTACCTGGGCATTGTGCTCAGCGGCAGCAACCAGGCATTGGAAAACCGATCGGTGCCCGACCAACTGCGCGATGTCATCGAGTGCGTCCTCGCACCAACCCGACAAGGAGAATGATCGTGATCGACACACCGCACTGGTGGTGGCTCACCGCGATTCTGGCGATTGTGATCCTCGGTGACGCGCTGATCTCGCTCAAACCGCCGCGGTTCATCCAAGGCTGCCTCGATGGTGCGGGACTCCCGCGCGACTGGTGGTGGGCGCTGATCGTGGTCAAACTTCTTGCCGGCGTGGGATTGATTGCCGGTCTCAAATATCCGGGAGTGGCGTTCTCGGCCAATGTGGGAATCGTCGTGTATTTCCTGTGCGCCTGCTATGCGCACTACCGCGCCCGGTTTCTCAAACATGAATTCTGGATCAATTGCATGGGCATGCTGCTGTTTTCAACTTTCGTACTGGTGGTCTCCTATGTGGTCTGAGACCACTCGCCTCGCGAGCGTGCGTGTCTGCTGCCCGCCACGCCGCATTTCGCCAACACATTGCGCACGCTCGTCACGGTATGTGGATGCGCAGCCCCGTGGTCAACAACTGTGTGGCCGACAATCCGAATGTGGTCTTGAAGCAGTCGGCCAGATGTGAGGGGCTGGCGAACCCGGAATCGACGGCGGCCGTGGTCAAGTTCTGACCGGCCGCCACGGCGCTGCCCGCCGCGATGAGCCGGCTCCAGATCCGGTAGCGGCGTAAGCTGGTGCCGGCCTCGCGGCGGAACAGATGCAGAAACCGTGATTCAGACAGTCCGGCCGCGGCGGCCAGCTCGCGTGCCGGTACCGCCGTCGTCGGATCTTCGCGAATCTGCTTGGCCGCCATAGCTATCCGAGCATCGATCCGATGAGGGGTGTCCGGAGCAGCCACATCCAGCCAATGCCGGGCAGCCTCGTCATCGGCCGGCATCGTGTTCAGCGCGGCCTCGGCAGCGTGGCTGATGCCGATGGCGTGTCGGAAGTCGGTGAACTGCTGCCGGCATGATGCACTGCGCTGCGAACTCGGGTCGAGATAGACCGAGACCATGGCACCCTTCACCGACAGATGGTGGGTGAGCCGCGGTGGAATCAGCACACTGCGCGCAACGACGACGGTGTCCGGCAGCGTCACCCTCAGCGGTTCGTCGACGGCGACCACCAGGCACCATACCGAGCCGGAGTGCGGCTCCAGGCCCAAGCCGGGACCGGCGTAGAGCGCCTGCCCGGGCCACAGCCACACCGTCGGGCAGCAGGTTTGTGGAAGCGCGGGCATGGTTTCAGTGTGCATGCTGACCTCCTCACCAATTGAGCAGGAGGCTACCGTGGTCATCGCAGTAATCGTCGTGGTCGGGGTGTTCTTCCTCGGCATGGGTGTCTATGCGCTGGCCGCTCCGCGGGCGATACTGCGTCCCTTCGACTACGACGTGAGAACTGCTGCCGCCCGCGCGGAAGTCCGTGGCGTGTACGGCGGTTTCGGTCTGGCCATCGCTGCGGTGCTGGCCTACGCCGCCGTGACGCCAGGGGAGGTGCGCACCGGAATCCTGCTCACCGTCGGCGCCGCGTTGGTCGGAATGGCGTTCGGCCGCGGCGTCTCGGCAGTGTTCGACGAACGAACGTCGTTCTATCCCAACTGGTTCTACTGCCTGGTCGAGGCGGCCGGCGCGGCGGCATTGTTCTGGGCGGCCTGATTTCGCTTGCCTTCTTGTGGCGCCTTTGTCACGCCAGAGTGGCGCTCAGGCCCGAGCGTCACGCCAGAGTGGTCGGCCGGCCCGGGCTGACGCCGCATTGTCACACCAGAGTGGCTGTCGCCGTTGACAGCCACTCTGGCGTGACAATGGAGGGCCGGGGGCGGCGTGGCGGGCTCGGCCCGGGGGAGACGGGGCGTGACGTACGAGGGCCAGGTGACGCTCAGGGCGCGACGGTGAGCCAGTCGGCGAAACCGGACGGGTCGTGTCGGCCGAGCGCGCCATGCTCGAACAGGCCCCAGCCTTCGACGGGCGCGGCATTGCCTTCCGTGCACACCGCCCGGCCGACGTGATCGATCACGCCGAATCCCGCCCGGCCGATGACCGCCGGATCGGTCATGTCATAGGTGCGTCGTTCGGTGAACTTCTCGCCCCTCCACACTCCGTGGATCCAGTCGATGTCACCGCCGTAGCCGCCACCGACGTGAATCGGTACGGGCAGTTTGGACTCCACGTCGAACCGCAGGGGCGTGCCGTCCAATGCAGTGGCGTCGATGGTGGCCCCGGTCGGAATGCGGGTGCCCGACCGGTAGTGGATCTTGACCCGAGGCCAGCCGAGCTGCTCGACGCGGCCGTCCCGGAAGATGCGTGTGCAGTCGTTGAGCGAACGGAAGCCGCTGGGATCCTCCTGGATGATCAGCACGATCGCGAAGTCGTCGAATGCCATCGGCACGTACAGCCACCACATCCCCTCGAACGGTGGATCTGCCGGGCGCCCGGCCGGTTCGGCCTCACCGATCGGACGAATGCCCCAGGACCGGTCGCGCGAGCCTATCCAGGTCTGCGGGTCGACGTCGATACGCAGACCGTCGATCTCCAGATGGCCACTCCAGGAGCCCAATTGGGCAAAGCGCTGGGCGTCGAGCGTGACGCGGTTGCCCTGACGCATCAGATGCGGCTGCTCCTGCACGACGTCGAACAATCCGTTCCAGGTGAGATCGGCGGCGACGCCGTCGGTTTCGTCGAGCACGATCCGGAGCTTGTGCAGTGGCTCGATGACCTCGACGCGGTAGTCCAGCACGTGCTGGTTGAGCCGGTCCTGGTCGATCGCGTCGGACAGGTGCACGGCGGTCTGCTCATCGCCGCGGCGGACCAGGAAGAACGCGTCCTTCACGCCCAGGTTCGGGTAGTAACCCAGGCCGGTGATGACGAAGATGTCGCCGGTGCGATCGTGAGCGTTGAAATACGAGCGGTCATAGAAATTCCGGTCTGATGACCCCGGCCAGGCGATCGGCTGGGGGACTTGATGTACCGGATATTCGTCCATCGGTCCGAGCATCATGCCTCCTCAAGAAGGCGTCGCAGCAACGACGCGTGGTAGAACATCGTCTCGACGTCCTCGGGTTTTTCGATCTCGCCGAAATGCACGCGCCGCGCGCCGGTGCGCATGAACACGCAACACCAGATCACCCCGGAGTAGATGTAGAACCACCGCAGATCACCCAGTTGCGCACCGGTCAGTTCGGTATAGGTGGCGCGGACATCCTCTTCGCGCATCACGTCGGGCAGCCCGGGCAAGCCGGCCAATCCCGACAGTTCCTCGAACACCATGTGCGCAAAAATCATCCACGCGACATCGAGTTCGCGGGGGCCGAGAGTGGCCATCTCCCAGTCGAGTACGGCAGCCGGGCGGAAGTCGTCGTACAGCACGTTGCCGATGCGGGAATCGCCCCACGACAGCACGGTGTCCGAGGCCGCGACCTCTTCGGGGAAGTGATCCTCGAGCCATTGCAACGCCCGCTCCACCAGAGGTGAGCGTCCGATATCGGGCACCGAGAACTCGTACCAGTCCTTGAGCCAGCCGAAGTGACGGCGCAGAGGGCTGTCACCCGGGGGATCGGCCTCGGCCAGGAAGGCGAAACGTTCTGCGGCATCGGGAATCGCGTGCAGCTTGGCCAGCACGGCCACGGTGCTGTCCTGCAACTCGCGCCGGCGTTCGGCCGGGGCGTCGGCGAACCAGTTGCCGCCGAACGTGTACGGCATGACGTCCGGTGGGACCTGGCCGTCGACGCGATCCATCAGGAAGAACGGCGTGCCGAGCACCTCACCCGCAGTGTCGATCCAGCGCACGCGGGGCACGGGTACGTCGGTGAGTTCGCCGACCTGGCGCATCACCTCGAACTGGTGATCCAGCCGGTAGGAGGAGAACACCGGAACGTCGTCGGCGGTGGGGGCGACGCGGGCCACCCACTTCTGCTCCTGCGGTTCACCGTGTTGTTCCCAGCGGCCGGTGAGCATGATCGTCTCCGAGGACATGCCGTTGGAATCGACCCCGCTTTCCACCGTGATCTCGGGGTTGACGCCACCCGGCAGCAGGGTGGACAGCCACGTCGACAGCACCGCCGGCAAAGCCGTGACATCACGGCTGGAGCGTTGCAGGTGATCGACGTTCTCGACGGACGCCTCTACGGCCGACTCGTTTGCCATGGAACTGTTCCTCATCGCCACAATTACGATACTGTTAGTAGCGTTATGAAAGCAGAGCCATCACCGGTTGGCAAGACCGCCGGAGCCGGACGTCCCCGCGACCCGCGTATCGACGCTGCCATATTGCAGGCCACCGCGGAGCTGCTCGTGGAAATCGGTTACGCGAATCTGACCATGGCGGCGGTCGCCGAACGCGCGGAGACCACCAAAACCGCGTTGTACCGCCGGTGGTCCAGCAAAGCTGAACTGGTGCACGAGGCGGTGTTTCCCGCCGCTGCGACGGCATTGACCGCGCCGGCCGGCGACATCGCCGCCGACGTCCGGGCGATGATCGGTGCGGCGCGAGACGTCTTCACCAGCCCGGTGGTGCGCGCGGCGCTTCCGGGGTTGGTCGCCGATGTCGCCGCCGATGCCGAACTCAACGCCCGGGTGATGTCGCGTTTCGCCGAGATGTTCGTGACCGTCCGTTCCCGCATCGTCGACGGCATCGAACGCGGTGAAGTCCAGGCCGACGTCGACCCGGACCGGTTGGTCGAGCTCATCGGCGGCTCGACGATGCTGCGAATGTTGTTGTGGCCGGACAGTGAACTCGACGACGAGTGGGTGGCACAGACCGTCGCGATCGTGGTGCACGGGGTCACCGTCACTCGTTGACCCGACGCGTGTTTGCGTCAGCGTGAAGAGAAATCTTTCGCGTGATTAGGGGTGTGCATAGCCTGTCGCCACGTGACTGTCACCGCCCCACGTTCAGCAACCACCCCGTCTGCGCGCACCGTCGCGCTCGGCAGTGCGGTCGGTACCACGATCGAGTGGTATGACTTCTATCTGTATGCCACGGCCGCGGCCCTGGTGTTCAAACCGCTGTTCTTCCCGAACATCTCGTCGACGGCGGGCACGCTGGCCTCCTTCGCCACCTACGCCGCAGGCTTCGGTGCCCGGCCGTTGGGGGCACTGATCTCCGGCCATTACGGAGATCGACTGGGCCGCAAGACGGTCTTGGTCGCCGCGCTGGTGGGAATGGGTCTGAGCACGTTCGCGATCGGGCTCCTGCCCACCTACGCCCAGCTGGGCCTGCTTGCACCCGTACTGCTGGTCACCTTGCGATTACTGCAGGGTCTGGCGGTCGGTGCCGAATGGGGCGGTGCCGCATTGCTGTCGGTGGAGCACGCTCCGGTGGGGCGACGCGGCCTGTTCGGCAGCTTCACCCAGTTAGGTTCACCGGCAGGCATGTTGCTGTCCACGGGCGTCTTCTACGTGACGAGAACCGTCACGGGACCGGAAGCCTTCTTGGCCTACGGCTGGCGAATCCCGTTTCTGCTCAGTGCTGTTCTCGTCGTAGTCGGCCTGGTGATCCGGCTCAGGCTCTCCGACGCCGCAGTGTTCACTCAGGTCCGAGAGCGCGGTGAAACGGCGCGGCTGCCGGTGCTGGAGGTACTGCGTTCCCAGCCGCGCAATGTGGTGATCACCACCGGACTGCGGTTCTCGCAGATCGCATTGTTCGTTCTGCTCACCACGTATTCGTTGACGTACCTGCAGGATTCGTCAGATGCCGGTGGACAGGTCGGCTTGACCGCGGTCCTGATCGCCTCGGCGCTGGGACTGATCAGCACTCCGGCGTGGGCGATGCTGTCCGATCGGATCGGTAGACGGCCACCGTATTTGTTCGGTGCGATTGCCGGAGTACTGGCCCTGATCCTGTTCTTCGTGGCAGCCGGTACCGGATCACACATCGCCATCGTGCTGTCGATCGTGTTCGGCATCAACATCGCTCACGACGCCATGTATGGACCCCAGGCAGCCTGGTTCGGCGAACTGTTCGACACCCGGGTGCGCTACAGCGGGGCTTCCCTGGGCTATCAGATCGGTGCCGTGCTGTCGGGAGGTTTCGCACCGTTGATCGCGGCGGCGCTGCTGGTGGCCGGTGGGGGCAGTCCGTGGTGGATCGTCGGATACTTCGTGGTGCTGACCGCAATCACCGCTGCGGCGGCCTATTTCGCCCGAGAAACACATCTGGACGAACTCGGGGACCGGCGATGACCAGGATCTACCTCAACGCCTTCGATATGGCCTGCGTCGGACATCAGTCGGCTGGTCTGTGGCGCCATCCCGAAGATCAGGGCTACCGCTATCGCGAACTCGCGTACTGGACCGATCTGGCCCGCACCCTTGAGGCCGGCGGTTTCGACGCGCTGTTCCTCGCCGACGTGCTCGGGGTCTACGACGTGTACGGCGGTTCGCGTGACGCCGCGGTGGCCGATGCCGCACAGGTTCCCGTCAACGATCCGACGCTGGCGGTGTCGGCCATGGCCGCGGTCACCGAGCACCTCGGCTTCGGTGTCACGGTGTCGTTGACCTACGAGCAGCCGTATGCGCTGGCACGCCGGTTCTCCACGCTCGATCATCTGACCGGCGGCCGGATCGCGTGGAACATCGTCACGTCCTATCTCGACAGTGCGGCCCGAAATCTGGGATTGGACGCGCAGATCCCACACGACGAACGCTACGAGATCGCCGAGGAATACCTCGAAGTCTGCTACAAACTCTGGGAAGCCTCGTGGGAAGCCGATGCCGTGGTCTGCGACCGCGAGCGTGGCGTGTTCACCGATCCGGCGAAAGTTCACGACATCGAACACAAGGGCCGCTATTTCAGCGTCCCGGGGCCCTTCCTGTGCGAACCGTCGCCGCAGCGCACCCCGGTGCTGTTCCAGGCGGGTGCCTCACCTCGCGGGGTCCGGTTCGCGGCCGCTCATGCCGAGGCGGTGTTCGTGTCCGGGCCGACGCCGGAGATCGTCGCCAAACCGGTCAAGGCGCTGCGCACCGCGGCCGCCGCACTCGGGCGAGATCCGCAGGCCATCAAGGTGTTTACGATGCTCACCCCGATCGTCGCCGAAACTCATGACCTGGCTGTGGCGAAACTGCACGACTACCGCCGGTATGTCAGCGCGGAGGGTGCCCTGGCGTTGTTCGGCGGATGGACGGGCGTGGACCTGGCCGAGCTCGGGCCCGATGAGCCGTTGCGATACGTCCAGACCGAGGCCAATCGCTCCGCGCTGGCATCGTTTACCACCTCGGGCCGGGACTGGACGCCGGGAGAGCTGGCCGACGAGGTTGGTCTCGGCGGTCGTGGCCCGGTGGTGGTGGGCTCGCCGACCGAGGTCGCCGACGAACTCGAACGTTGGGTCGAGGAGGCCGGCGTGGACGGGTTCAATCTGGCCTATGTCACCACGCCGGGTACCTTCGTCGATTTCGCTCGCCACGTCGTGCCCGAGTTGCGTCGACGTGGCCGGGCGCCTGACCATCGCGCACCGGTGACGCTGCGCGAGCGGCTCGGCGGCGCGGGACCGTTCCTGGCCCCCGACCATCCGGGTGCCGCCCACCGCCCGGCCTGGGATTCGACTCGCTCGAACAGTTGACACGAACCGTAGTCGGGGTTCGACACTGGTGAGATGACTGCGGAAGACGTGCAACCGTTCCCCACGGACTGGCATAAAGCGCTGGTTCTCGTCGCGCACCCCGACGACCCCGAGTACGGGGTGGGCGCGGCCGTCGCGAAGTGGACCGCGGCCGGCAAGTCCGTCCATTACGCGCTCGCCTCCCGGGGGGAGGCCGGTATCGCCGGAATGCCGCCTGAAGAGGCCGGACCGCTGCGAGAAGGTGAGCAGCGACGGTCAGCGGCCATCGTCGGCGTCGATGACGTGGAGTTCTGGGACTTCCCGGACAGCGATATTCGCAATACCGCCGAACTGCAGGCCAAGATCGCCGAAACCCTCACCAAGCTGCGCCCCGACGTCGTCGTCACGCTCTACAGCGGTCCCCAATGGGCGCCCGGAGCGCCCAACCAACGCGATCACATCGAGTTCGCGCACGCCGTGGCCGCGGCCTACGACAGCGTTTCCGAGCCGCCGGCTTGGCTGTTCGAAAACGGTCCAGATCCGACGCATTGCGAGGTGGTCGACGATTACACCGACCTGGCGGTGAAATCTCTTTCTGCGCATGAGGTTTACCTCTCGGTGCTCGATCCGGACACCCCCGTCCTCGAGCAGGCCCGCCGGCAGGTGCAGATGTCGACGCCGGCTCTGGCGGGATTCGGCGCGCGAACGGTGGCGTTTCGTCTGCAGCGGCATCGCTGAGTTCCTCGGAGTACGCCTACCATCGCACCTGTGCGTGCGGTGATGTATTCGGAGGTCGGTGCCCTTCCCGAAGTGGTCGGTGTGGACACTCCGGAATGCCCGGACGACGGTGTGGTGGTCGCGGTCGCGGCCAGCGGCCTGTGCCGGTCAGATTGGCATGCCTGGCGCGGGCATGACCCCGTGGAGTTGCCGATCATCCCCGGACACGAATTCGCCGGGACCATCGCCGCGGTCGGTTCCGCGATCACCGGTTGGCAGGTGGGCGATCGGGTGACCGCGCCCTTCGTTCTCGGTTGTGGGCGGTGCGAATTCTGTCGGGCCGGCGACGCGCAGGTGTGCCCCGACCAATTGCAGCCGGGTTTCACCCTGCCCGGGTCGTTCGCACAATTGGTGGCGGTGCCGCGGGCCCAGACGAACCTGGTGCGGTTGCCCGACGCCGTCTCCTTCGTCGCCGCGGCGTCACTGGGCTGCCGGTTTGCCACGTCGTTTCGTGCCGTGGTGACACATGGCGGGGTGCAGCCCGGCCAGTGGGTCGCCGTGCAGGGATGTGGCGGGGTGGGTCTGTCGGCCGTGATGATCGCGAAAGCGTTCGGCGCCAAGGTCGTCGCCGTCGACGTCAACGACCAGGCGTTGGAATCTGCCCGTCGTCTGGGCGCCGACGAACTGGTCAACAGCGAAAAAGCCGACGTGGCACGCGAAATCGTGGGGCGCACCGACGGTGGCGCGCATATCGGCATCGACGCGCTCGGTCATCCGGCGGTGGCGGCCGCGTCCGTCTCTGCGCTGCGCCGCCGCGGGCGACACATTCAGGTCGGTCTGCTGCTCGGTGACGCAGCGCAGACCGCGTTCCCGATGGATCGCGTCATCGCCTGGGAACTCACCATTTTCGGATCACACGGTATGCCCGCCGTCGACTACCCGGCGATGCTGGCCCTGCTGGCATCCGGCACGCTGCAACCAGAGCTGTTGGTGGCTCAGCGAGTGAGCCTGGAGGAGGCGGGCGCTGCGATGGCGGCCATGGACGCACCTACCGGAGCCGGGATGACGATCATCGAACCCGCTCGATGATCGGAGTCACGGCCCGGCCGTCACGGTGACGGCGAAAGTCTTGGTCACCGTGTTGTTCTGGCGGTCTGCACCGGTCAGGGTCACGGTGTAGGGACCGGGGGCCGCCCAGCCATGGGTCACGGTCGGACCCGTGCCGACAGGTGTCCCGTCCCCGAAATCCCACGCGACTTCGGCCATCGGCGACCAGGTGTCGGTGATCTTGCTGCGAAGCTGGACAACCTGATTCGTCGTCACGGTCCCCGGTACCGCCGCCTCGATGATCTCGGGTGCGCCGGCATCGAACGCGGTGGCATAGCTGCGCGCGGTCAATTCGTCGCGGATCGTCTCGATGACCACGACGGTGCCCTCGCGGGCGGCACTCACCTGGTCAATGCTGTGGGCCGGTCCCTGGGGGGCCAGGTCCACGGCGGGCCAGGGACGGCTGGAATAGACCGGCCAGTGGCTGGCCTGGAAGAGGCCGAGGCCCGGATCGCCGCCGCCGAATCCGACGGCACCGGTGTAAACCAACACGGCTTCCTCGCTGCCGGCCGGTCCTTTGCGGATGGCGATATGGCCTTCGAAAGATTCGGTGCCAAGCGGGGATATCGGTGTCGGCGACGGCCAGACACCCGGATAGCCGCTGCGTGTTGCGCACACGGCGCTGTTTCCTGAGGTATTCGGGCCTTGTCGGCGCACCAGTGCGTAGTTCATACCGCTGAAGGTGATGCCGACGTCGAGGCACGAACTCGTCGCTGCGGTCGACGAATTGAACAGCGGGGTGAACGGTTGCCAAGCTCCGCTACTGGTGTCGCGCGTGGTGACGTGCGCTTGCCCGCCGATGTACACCCCGAGGACGGCGGCACCGAGGTAGTTCACATCCAGGCGCACGCCGCCGGCATCGGTTCCGTTCTCGGGTGTCAGGGCGACGGCCGGTGGTGCCGTCCCCGTGGCGCTCGCTGTGCAGACGCGGATCGATGACCGCTGCGGTGACGCCTGGTAGCGATGTATCCATGCGACGGTGGGGTTTCCGAGCCCGTCGACATCGAGGACCGCGCCACCGTTGAGACCCGCGCTCGGCGTGAGCTTTTGGGGTGTGGTCCATCCGGCGTTGGCCGGGTGGACGGTGATGACGAGCGATCCTGCCTGGCCGTCGAACTGGTCTGCGATCACCACGGCGATACCGTTGTCGGCCACCTTCACCCGACGCTGGCGGACGAATTGGCTCGGCGCGCTGGCCGGCACGATCTCTTTGGGCGCCTCCCATTTCCGGGTCGCGGCCGGCGCGTAGGTGGCGTAGTGACGCCATTGGTAGGTTGCGGGGTCGGTGCTGGTAACCGTTGTGAAGCAGGCGGCTGCGCTGCCGTCTGCGCCCGCACCGAACGTGATGTCGACCGGAATGTCTCCTGGGACAGACTTTTTCTCGAAGACGTCTACCCACGTACCGTTCTTCCGCTCGGCGATGGCCACCCGGGTCGACACCGGATTGAGCGACAGCAGCTGAGCATAGGCCACGCGGACCCGGCCCGAACTGTCGAAACCGACAGTGGGCGCCGACCAGTGCGCTGGAAGTGGTTGCGTGGGGGACCAGTCAGCCATGCGCTCGACGCTACGGCCCCGACCACCTGTTGCTGTGAGTAGTCGACTACCTGTTTATCTCCACCGCGCGACCGCCCCGGTGAACCTCCGGGGCTACCCGTCGAGCTGGCCTCGGTTGCGTTGAGCCACGGCCCGATAGCGATCGCCCAGACCGTCGAAATCACGTCCCTGCGCCCCGGCGATGGCTTGTTCGGCGGCCAATGCCGGACCGATCAGAGGCTCGGTGCCCCGCGTGTAGATCTCCTTGAGTCCGGCCATGATCGGCCCCGGCACCTCGACGATCTGCCCGGCCAACTCCAGTGCGCGCTCCAGCAGTTGCTCGTGGGCCACCACCTCGGTGACCAGTCCCAGCCGTTCGGCGCGTGCCGCTTCGACAACCTCCCCGGTCATCGAGAGCCGACGCGCCATGGCGGCGCCGACCACCTGGGGCAGCCGCGCAGTCATGCCGCCACCGGGCAGGATGCCCACCCGAGCGTGGGTGTCGGCGAACACCGCCCGCTCCGAGGCGATCAAAAAGTCACAACCCAGCGCCATTTCGAGGCCACCGGTGAACGTGGGACCGTTGATCGCCCCGATGATCGGCGTCTTCAGCTCGCCGGTCTTGGTGATGCAGTTGTGCGACCGGAACTTCTCGAAATAGTCCATGCCCAGAGTTTGGGCTTCCTTGAGGTCGACGCCGGCGCAGAATGCGGGGTCGGTCCCGGTCAACACGATGGCCCGCACCGTGTCGTCGACGTCCGCAGCGTCCAGTGCACCGTGGAGGTCTTCGATCAGCTCTCGGCCCAGCGCGTTCCGTGATTGCGGGCGATCGAGGGTGATGACCCGGGTGGGGCCTTGGTCGTCGGTGCGGACCGTCGTCATGGTTCGAATCTAGCGCTATGCCCGGAGAACGGAGCGGTCAGCGTAGGAAGGTTTCGGCGTGGTTGGCCAGATCCAACAGCGGCTGGGGGAGCGCACCGAGGAGGAATGTGACCGCGGCGGTGAGGGCCACGACGGCGGTGGTGGGCCCGCTGGGGACGACGACCTCGGGCGCGTCGTCGGGGGAATCGGTGAAGAACATCAACACGATCACCCGCACGTAGAAATAGGCCGCCACGGCGCTGGCGATCACGCCCACGATGACCAACGGGATCGCGCCGCCTTCGCCCGCTGCTTTGAACACCGCGAACTTTCCGACGAAGCCACTGGTCAGCGGAATTCCCGCGAAGGCCAACAGGAACAGCGAAAAGACCACGCCGACAAGTGGATACCGCCGGCCCAGACCGGCCCACTGGGCCATCGACGTGGCCTCGTCGCCGGCGGCGTCGCGCACCAGCCCGACGACCGCGAACGCGCCGACGGTGCTGAATCCGTAGGCGAACAGATAGAACAGTGTGGCGGACACCCCGGCGGGATTGGCGGCGATCACGCCGGTCAGGATGAACCCCGTGTGGGCCACCGCGGAATAGGCCAACATCCGTTTGACGTCGGTCTGGGTGACGGCGGTGATGGTTCCGATCACCATGGTCAGGATGGCGATCGCCCACAGGACCGGTCGCCAATCGTCACGCAGTTGCGGCACCGCGACGTAGAAGATGCGCAGCATGGCACCGAATGCCGCGATCTTGGTGGCTGCGGCCATGAACGCGGTGATCGAGGTCGGGGCACCCTGGTAGACGTCGGGTATCCACGAGTGGAACGGCACCGCACCGACTTTGAACAGGATCCCGACGAGCAGCAGGGCGATCCCGATCAGGGCCAGCGGAGTATTGGGCGCACGGGTCGCCACCGAACTCGCGATACCGTTCAGGTTCAGGGTGCCGGCATAGCCGTACAGCATGGCGGCCCCGTAGATGAAGAATCCCGACGAGAACGCACCCAGCAGGAAGTATTTGAGCGACGCTTCCTGGGACAGGAGCCGCCGTCGGCGGGCCAGCCCGCACAGCAGGTACAGCGGCAACGAGAGCACCTCGAGCGCGATGAACATGGTCAACAGATCATCGGCGGCCGGAAACAACAGCATGCCACCGATCGCAAACATGGTCAGCGGGAAGACTTCGGTTTGCATCGCGCCGGTCGTGGTGGCCACCTTCTCGGCGACACTTCCGGGCACCGCCGAGGCCTGCGCGGTGAATCCGTCCAAACCCCGTGCGCCACCGCCAGGTTGGGTATGTGGTTGACGTTCAGCGATGAGCAGGACGCCCAATATGCCGACCAGGGCGATGGTGCCCTGCAGGAACAGCGTCGGGGCGTCGAGAACCACCGCGCCCAGCACCGCCGGCTTGCCCGGGGTGCCGTGAAGATCACGGGCCAGCAGCACAACCGCCACCACAGCGGCGACCAATCCGGTCAACGCCAGCGTCACCTGCACGCGGTAACGCGCGTACCGCGGGAGAAAGGCTTCGGCCAACACCCCCGCGACCGCCACCCCGAAGACGATCAACATGGGGGAGAGCAGGCCGTACTCGATGCTGGGTGTGACCATGTCAGCGGACCCCCTCTGCCAGCTTCGGCATCACCGTCGGTGGCGGATCGGTCTGACCGATGGTCACCAGGGTGTGCTGCACCGCCGGGTTGATCACGTCCAAGGCCGGCTTCGGATAGATCCCCAGCACGAGCAGCAGCGCGATCAGCGGTGCGACGACGGCCAGTTCCCGTGGCACCAGGTCGCGGACCTTGTGTTCACCGTCGGCGAGGCCGTCGGGTACCGGGCCGGTCATCATCCGTTGGTACATCCACAGGATGTACACCGCCGACAGCACCAACGCGGTGGCGGCGAACACCGCGATCACCGGGTACCGGGTGAATGTGCCGATGAGAACCAGGAATTCACTGATGAACGGCGCCAGACCCGGTAACGACAAGGTCGCCAGCCCGGCCACCAGGAAGGTGCCGGCCAACACCGGTGCGACCTTCTGAACGCCGCCGTAGGCGTCGATCAGCCGGGAACCGCGTCGTGACACCAGGAATCCGGCGATGAGGAACAGCGCGGCGGTGGAGAGCCCGTGGTTGATCATGTAGAGCGTCGAGCCGGACTGCCCTTGGCTGGTCATCACGAAGATTCCCAGGATGATGAAGCCGAAGTGCGATATCGAGGTGTAGGCGATCAACCGCATCACGTCGGTCTGCCCGATGGCCAGGACGGCGCCGTAGACGATGCCGATCACCGCGAGGGTGACGACCAGCGGCCGGAAATACGTTGACGCGTCGGGGAACAGGGGCAGGCAGTAGCGGAGCATGCCGAAGGTGCCGACCTTGTCCATGACGGCCATCATCAGCACGGCGCTGGCCGGGGTGGCCTGCACCGCGGCGTCAGGAAGCCACCGGTGGAACGGCCACAGCGGTGCCTTGACCGCGAACGCGAACATGAAGCCGAGGAACAGGAAGTTCGCCACCGCCGGGTTGATCACGAACTCGCCGGACGAGACGGCGGCGACGATCGCGCGGAAATCGAATGTGCCGGAGCCGAAGGCGTCACTGCCCGCGGTGACGACATACAGGCCGATCACCGCGGCCAACATCACCAGACCGCCAAAGAGGTTGTACAGCAGAAACTTCACCGCCGCTTTCGAAGCGTGAGCGCGCTGTCTTCCAAACCCCCCGATCAAGAAGTACATCGGGATCAGCATGGCTTCGAAGAACACGTAGAACAGCAGAATGTCCAGGGCCACCAGCGACATGAACACCATGCCCTCGACAGCCAGTGTGAGCGCCAGATACGCCTGCACCCCACGGCCACGGAGCCCGGTCTGGTGCTCGCCGTCGTTCCAGCCCGCGATGATCAGCAGCGGCAGCAGTACCGCGGTGAGCACGACCAGTGCCAACGCGATCCCGTCGACTCCGAGAATGTAACCGGTACCGAATGACGGTATCCAGCGGTGTGATTCGACGAACTGGTACTGCTCGCCGCCCGGATCGAAGCCGACGGCGAGCACCCCGGCCAGGCCCAGCGCCGCCAGGGACACGGCCAAC